>JAOTYS010000423.1 GCA_029861795.1 Gammaproteobacteria bacterium
CACTGATGAAGTCCCTGTCTAAATCTGCCGATATAGCGGATGGGGAAAGTAGCAGGGCGCAGACAAAGGCACTCAGGGCACTGATCCGCAGGACTTGAGCCTGAGTCAGATTCGACTTGTCCAATAGTTAAGTTCGGGTCCGCTAGTTAATGGTTTTGTGTTGGCTCGACGATGTCCGTCGATCTCCCACCGTTTGTTCGTTCCGTAGCCCGTAGCGCACAGTCATATTGGTCAATGCGGCCTGCGCGTCGTAACGCCCGGTACACCTAATCAGCGCGTCATGTTTAGTGGCGTCTCGCAACAGATCGTCAAATTCCGCACGATGTTCTTCTCTTAGTGTAATCTGCTGGGCGTGAATCAGCCAGAAAGTCTCATCTGCAAAAAACCAGCATAGTCGTTGCTGTGTTGACAGCAATCTCAAGGTTTCGAAGTGAGACTTACCTTCGCCTGGTGTAATCAGCACCTCCCCTACCAGCGGATCATTTGCCGATGTGTAGACCTCAAACCGCAATACCGCCACAGCCGCACTGTCGTGGTTCACTAAGTCAGTTTCTATGCCCACTGGTAACGGATCCTCAGCCATTCGCAACACCCGCCGATCTTCCTTGCATTCCGGCCCCGCCAGCTGAAAGAAAACCGCCGCTTCCCATGAATCAGAATCGAGTTTAACCGGCGCACAAGTTGTCGCTGCGCCGGTCGTAGTCATGCTCTCGCGCACGCCATCAGGGATTCTTTTCATGAGTCCAGTCATAACGATCTAGATTACTTGCCGATCCGAGTCCTGCTAAAAAAAACCCCTACCATTAGGTAGGGGTTAGTGTTCGGATGGGTGACGATCTAACTCGGCTGTTGCCCTCTTACCATATCCTGTGAATCCATACGCTCATCATATTCCGCTTGATCCTTCACCTGGTCGTACCACAGATCGTGGTGCTGCCTCGCCCATTCAACGCCGACACGGCCTTTTGACATCGCATCTAGGGCCCCTTCTGTGCCGATAGTCCCGATATAAGCGTGACCAAAGAATACGGCGATCCAAACCAACGACCCAACGGCGTGAAATATATTTGCCCACTGCATGAGCTCTCGGGTTTGACCATTACCCGGAAAATCCAGAATGAATCCCGATACACAAACCACCACGCCACCAATCAGCACAACAATCCAGAACCACAGCTTTTCTCCACCGTTCAGTCGTCCGGCACTGGGATGCTTGCGGCCAATGATGCCGCCGCCTTGTCCGAACCAACGCATATCCACAGCGGTAGGGATGTTGTGACGAATCCACATGATTAGGATGAACAACACACCGATGGAGAAGAACGGTCCCATATAGTCATGTACTGGCTTGGCAAACGACGCCCAGGCGGAGAAGCCTTGTAAGCCAAATAACGGGATCAGTACAGCACGGCCAAACAAGATGCTCAGCCCGGTAATTGAGAGAATAATGAACAACGTCGCCGTATACCAATGTACGGTGCGCTCAAATACCGACCACCTTGGCACTGTCATGCCCGATGGTTTTTGTTCCAACTCTACCCGTCCACGCTTTGCAAAAAACAGCAAGATCGCACACACCGTAAGAAATAGTCCCCAGCCGCCGTAGGTGGCAACGGGGCCGTTGCGCAGCTGGCGCCAATTGTGTCCGCCGTTCTGGATCAGAACATTGGTTTCTTCATTGAGGACTTTGTCGGTATCTAACTGGCGTCCCGTTACGGCACTGTAACCCTCATAGCCCTCGCGTACTGCACGCCAATAATTGGCGCGCGGGTTACTGTCCTCACTCGCCTGCGCCTGGACTGTGTTTAACGCTGTATACACATATCCCAGACTGGGGAAAACAATCGCGCCCGCAACAATGATCACAAAACTCCAGAGCATTGCTCGCTTGCGGCGCGAAGACGTGGATTTCGGGGTCTTGGTTGCCATCGCCTTGTCTCCTCCGTCGTGCTTGGTAATTTTCATATCGAATTATCGGTCGTACTGAGTCGTCGTTAAACGATCGCGCAATGCCTTTGCTTGTTCGCCTGTCCGCTTCGCACCGGGATCTTCTCCACGGTCAGAACAGGCGCTAACGAGCAACACCACAGCGAACAATAGAGCGAGAGACTTGAGAAGTTTCATCGCACCAATTCAAACAATAGAGTCAAACAATATCAGCGGTCCACTTGCACCATCTCAAACCGCTGTTGTAATGTCTCTGCGCGCGACGCAGCGGATTGTTGTAGCAGTGGATCCGACACTCCTTTGTATTGCCCCGGTTCATGAACCGTGACGTCGGTCGATTCCCAACAACCACTAAGCCCCATCACTACAAACAATGCCGCAACAAAGAGTACTGTTTTGTTCTGCATATCGAATCTCCCTGTTTGGCCAACGGTCCACTAGCGAACTGACAAAGGGAGAGGGGGCTATAGGATAGCCCCCAGTCCTCAGTGTTAGTGCTACGAAGTGGCTTCGCCGTAGGCCGTTTCCCAACCCCAAGTCTGTGGTCTACCGCCACGCCTGAGTACCCGCTGGCGATAAATATCAGCCACCATGTCCCCATCCCCGGCAATCAGGGCCTTGGTGGAGCACATCTCGGCACACAGGGGGAGCTTGCCTTCTGCGATGCGATTGCGTCCGTACTTGGCGTATTCGTCATCACTCAGGTCATTAGGCGGACCACCGGCACAGAAAGTGCACTTGTCCATCTTGCCACGCACTCCAAACGCCTCCTGCTGCGGATACTGCGGTGCCCCGAATGGGCACGCGTAAAAACAATAACCACACCCGATACACAAGTCCTTGTCGTGCAACACGATGCCATCGTCGGTGGTGTAAAAGCAGTCCACTGGACACACGGCCGCGCACGGCGCATCAGTGCAGTGCATACAGGCCACAGAGATCGACTTTTCTCCAGGTACCCCATCATCCAACGTGACCACGCGCCGGCGGTTGACTCCCCAGGGGACCTCGTTCTCGTTCTTGCAGGCGGTTATACAGGCATTGCATTCGATGCACCGCTCGGCATCACACAGGAATTTCATTCTAGCCATTATGGATCTCCTCTACTCAAGCCGCACGGATAGTACAGAGAGTGACCTTGGACTCTTGCATCTGGGTCACGGAATCGTAGCCATAGGTGAAGGCGGTGTTGCACGCCTCACCGATCACATATGGAACGGTACCCTCGGGGTACTTGTGCGCAAGGTTTTCGCCCTGGAACCAGCCGCCGAAGTGGAAGGGCGTGAATGCCACACCCGGTGCCACCCGTCGGGTAACCATGGCCATCACTTTGATCTTGGCCCCTTCCGGGGTCTCCACCCATACCATCTGGCCATCCTTAATCCCCGCATCATTGGCATCCTTAGGATTGATCTCAGCAAACATATCCTGTTGCAGCTCCGCCAGCCATGGATTGGAACGGGACTCCTCGCCGCCGCCCTCGTACTCCACCAGACGTCCGCTGGTTAATACGATGGGGAAGTCCTTGGAGAAGTCATCGGCCTGAATCGAAGCGTAGCGGGTCGGCAAGCGATAGAATCGTTTGCGGTCCTCGTAGGTTGGATACTTCGAGGCGAGCTCACGGTCCGGTGTGTACAGCGGCTCACGATGGATCGGAACCGGGTCCGGGAAAGTCCATACAACTGTCCGTGCCTTAGCGTTGCCAAAGGGTGCGCAGCCGTGTTTGATCGCCACCCGCTGGATACCCCCGGACAGATCAGTCTTCCAGTTTCGCCCTTCGGCTGCTTCGCGTTCCTCCGGTGTCAAGTCATACCACCACCCGAGTTGTTTCAGCACCTCATCGGTAAACTCCGGGTAACCGTCCTCGATCTCCGAACCCACCGGGTAAGAGTCCTCGGCCAGCAGGTTGACACCGTCTCGCTCCACACCGAACCGGGCGCGGAAGCACAATCCGCCTTCTGCCACCGGTTTGCTGGGATCGTACAACACGGGCGTACCCGGATGTCCGAATTCCGGCGTGCCCCAGCTTGGCCACGGCAGACCATAGTAATCGCCATCAACTGGTCCGCCTTCGGCTTTCAGGGTAGTGGTATTGAAGGTGTGTCGATTCTCCGCATGTGCCTTCAGCCGTTCCGGGCTCTGGCCGGTGTAACCGATAGTCCACATACCGCGGTTAAATTCGCGGGTAATGTCTTCCACCAGCGGCTCAGTGCCGACCACCTTAATGTTTTTAGTGAACTCTTTAGCAAAACCCAGCTTCTCGGCGAATAGATAT
>JAOTYS010000424.1 GCA_029861795.1 Gammaproteobacteria bacterium
TCGCATCACCGATGCGGTCTCGATCCGCGAGCGACCGGCCGAGGCCGAGGACCGTGCTGTGCCAGGCCACTGGGAGGGAGACCTCTTGTTCGGCAGCAACAACAGTCAGATCGCGACGCTCGTAGAGCGCCACACGCGCTACGTAATGCTGGCCAAGGCCGACAGCAAAGACACCGAGACCGTGATCAATGCGCTCATCAAGCAGGCACACAAGTTACCGCGGGAACTCTACAAGTCACTGACCTGGGATTGCGGCAAGGAAATGGCTGATCACAAGCGCTTCAGTTTGGATACCAAAATCAAAGTGTACTTCTGTGATCCACAAAGTCCCTGGCAACGAGGATCGAACGAGAACATGAACGGTCTTCTGCGACAATACTTCCCGAAAGGATTGGATCTCTCGAACGTTCATCAGAACAGACTGAATGCGGTAGCACGACGACTTAACGAGAGGCCAAGAGAAACGCTAAACTTCGAAACACCAGCTGCACGATTTAGCCAATGTGTTGCGTCGACCGGTTGAAACTGCAAGGTAGAGCGGACATAGGCGGAGATCAGTCGGTCTCGCGGTCACCCCACTCCGGCGGAAACCTTCCGTGGCTTGGAATGCCATCTTCGAGTTTCAACCAGGCGTTTTGGTGATCGGCAAAGCAATGCATCTGGGGGGTCATGCTATCCGGCTCGTCGAGACATCCCGCCATTAGTGCAACGACATTGTGAGCGGGCCGAGCAAATGAAACCGTACTTCCGCAGGTCGGGCAGAAACCCCGATGGACAGCCTCGGACGACTGATAGATTGTGGGCTTGTCGTTTTGCCACGTCACATTCTGCGGGTCAAACCCGACGAATGTCAGGAACGATCCTCCAGATATCCGTTGACACCAACGACAGTGACAAGTCACTACCGCTACTGGCTCACCTTCAGCCTCGTATCGAATCTGCCCGCATAGACACCCACCCGCTCTGACCATGACTCCATTCCCGCACTAGTCGCCATCGAGATCGGACTACAGCTTCTTCCCAATCATGATGTATTCGTTCGAACTGAAAAAGTAATCTCCCGATGCCCCGAGTTCATAAAGGTCGTCAGCCCACGCATCTATCTCCTCTTGAGAGACGCCCTGCGAGGCGTTGTAGCCCTTGAAGAATTCGATCACATAGTGGCTGTAGGTGTTCTCATTGAGAATCGGGTTGAACATCACATGTACGGCGTGATCACCCTGTTCGAATCCGGCATCACGCAGTTTCGTATTTAGCGTTTGTGGAAGCTGGCGATCCTCAAGGTGATTGTCCCAGACCTTAAGCATGTGCGCCATTCGCTCTGGGTCACTGGAACGCCACAAGGTGGCTCCCCAATGGCAGCCATGGATGGCTACACGCCCGGGAGACTTGAGAACGCGATGTACTTCCTTGAGCGCGCCCGGAACATCCGGGAGATATTCAAAGACCATACTCGACATCACAGCGTCGAATGTCCCATCAGCGAAGGGCAGATTGACCGCGTCACCTTCGTGGAATTCGACGTTTGAGATGTCTTCGCAGCGTACGCTTGCGATCTTGAGCATGCTGTCGCTAACGTCAACACCGTCCACTTTTCCGGAGGGGCCGACCATCGGAGACATCTCCATAGCTTGGTGACCTGGCCCGGAACCGACATCGAGTACTCGTTCGCCTGTTTTTAGATTGAGCGCACGTATTATTGCCTGGCGGCGTCTAATTGTGTCGGGCACTGTATTGATCGCTTCGACCAGTCGAGAGCCTTCATCATCAAATTCCAACTTCGCCATGGCTTGCCTCCCTAGTTTTCATAGCTGCGGTTGTTTTGTCGATGGTAGCCCTCGATACCCGGGAAAGCGAGCGAAGAGCAGCTTTCTGGGGAGTACCGGTCACGATTTTCGATGGAGTTCGGATGGCCCTAATGTCTGGAGGTGGCCGAACTCGGCCTGCAACCAGCTACAATTAGTATGATCTGGACGTCCCCTAAGAAGGGGACAGCAGCCCATCTACAACCGCATTGTCGTAGCAGCTCCCCGCGCTACTCATAACTACAGGTGATTCCGTGGTGCCTCCATGCTGATCCGTCCAACAGGACGCGACCCCCTTTTTCAACGGACTGTGGGTCAGGAGCTAACAGCCGCTGTTTTAAACCCTATATCTATTTTGGTAGCTTTGTCTAAAAACGCTTCTTTTCCTGAACCATTAGGCTCATCTTTTTATCGCTGGTGATAATGTGATTTATGACCCAGTGCTTGAGGGAATCCTCAACGGGATTGCTGGAAGAGACACCTGTGTCATTCAGGAACTGCACCATGTATTCGGTGAAACTATCAAGCAATTCGTCGTGCTCGCGCTTGTGTTCATCGAAAAACTCGTACCCATGTTCCTTCATGACATGCTCCTCAAGCGCGAAGTGAGCCTGCATGCGTGCGTAAATATCGCCTAGACATTTCTCGATTTCTGACTTTTCGTCATGCCCGGTCAGTTCCTCGTGGAGCCTGTTGATATCGTCGATCAGTACTTTGTGTTCGTGGTCCAGTTCTTCAATCCCGATCAGGAAGGAGTCATCCCATTTAAGTGTGTCGCTCATAGTGGATACTCCCCGTGTGGTTGGCAGGTTTAAATCTTAATGGCAACACCCAGCACGCTCTAGTTGTATCACTGAATCTGTTCTGGGAGCGGACGTGCAATGCCGTGGATTTCCCATCCACTGATGGTCCGGTCATGGCCGAGGGTGTGTGAAAACTACGTCAACACTGTCGCATCACGGGACAACAATACATCTTTGATCGGTATAGGCGGCTGCGCTGGTCGGTCGTCCCACTTCCAACGCTATACGCCTTTAATATGGGATCGCGTTAGCGCGAAAAGAGTTTTCACACACCCTCGGCCGGTTTGCGACAGACGCGAAGCGATTTTTAGACGGTTTGAGCGTCCGCTTCTGGCCAGTGCTTCGCCGGATGGAGTCCGGTGACCAGCCCGGTCAGCTTGTTGACGTTCCGGTGTCTCTCGAATCGGCCACACATGGGTGGCGATTATAGCCCCACACAATGGACTAGCGGCTGTCGCCCCAAAGACGGCTATCGCACGCATGAGTTTAATGAGATGCTTCCGAAAATGGCCAAATCATTGAAAGAGAGGGCGGAAGCCAAGGTTATGGAATTTTGGGAGACCTGGGGGGCCAGAGGTGAAAATGTTGTATCAGGTTCAATGCAGGTAATAGCTCCTGACTTCGTTGGATTTGGTACTGAGATCCATGAGAAATGGGTCACTAAAGAAGATCTGGAACAACAACTTCAGAACGAACTAGAGTTCGTCCCCGATCCCTTTACCGTCACTTTCAAATCAATCAATACGATTACTTCCGGTTCAGTGGCTGTTTGCCTGGCAGATATGATTATTAGGTTCGAGGTGCGAAATAAAACTTTTGAGGCCGACCCGTTCCGGTTCGTTGCAGTGCTCAAGGAAATTGATGGTGAACTGTTATTCCTGAGCGCCGCATCGTCACGGTTTGATTCATATCAGCACGATCAGGTGCCTTGGCCTGGCTTATCAAAACCCAGGCGTTTCGATGAAGTGTCGATCCTTTTCGCAGATTTTAAGGGGTTCACAAAGACGGTAAGCACAATGCCGCCGGAGAAACTGGTGAATGAACTTAACGCCATCTTCAGTGAATTCGACGACTTGGTAACCAACAACAGACTTGAGAAAGTTAAAACCATTGGTGATGCATATATGGCGGTAGCGGGTATTTCTCCCGACAAGTCGGACCATGCATTGAATAGCGTAAGGACTGCTAAGGAGATGATTGAGTATCTTCTCAGGAGAAACCAGGAAACCGGCTTGAAGTGGGAACTAAGAGTGGGCATACACAGCGGACCTGTGGTAGCCGGGATTATAGGTAAGCGCGGGTTATCGTTTGATGTGTGGGGCGATTCGGTCAACATCGCCAGCCGCATCGAAAGGGCAGGAGAGGCGGGAAAGATCAACATCTCAGCTGATACGTTCGAGCTGGTAAAGGATCACTACACTTGCGACTACCGAGGAAAGATAGAAGCCAAAGGCAAAGGAGCCATCGACATGTATTTTGTAAAATCTACAGCTAGTCTTTCCAGAAGTCATTGAATCGATCTGGGGCAAGGTCCGTGTAGCGCGTGGTGTGTTGGATCTGTCGGTGACCAAGGTACCTTACGGTGCGCCTCCTACCACACCGCGCTCATGGCT
>JAOTYS010000056.1 GCA_029861795.1 Gammaproteobacteria bacterium
TCTGGTGAGCTTTGATACCGACATGATTGGGCCGTTTGGTTATTGTGCCGACGTGTCACGCACCTATTTCTGTGGACCGGGCAAGCCTACCGCGGCACAAAGAACATTTTACGCATTGGCGTACGAGCAGATCCAACACAACATGGAGCTCGTGGCGCCGGGAGTCAGTTTCCAAGAGTACGCAGAAAAAGCCTGGAAGATTCCGGACAAATATTGGAAGAACCGTTATGGATCATTGGCACACGGCGTAGGTCTGTGTGACGAATGGCCAATAATTGGTCACGCCGGAGACGATCGAGCTAACTATCCTGGTGAGTTAGTACCCGGCATGACGATCTGCATTGAAAGTTACATCGGTGAGAAAGGTGGTAAAGAAGGCGTCAAACTGGAACAGCAACTGCTGGTGACCGACTACGGTCACAAACTGCTCAGCACATTCCCGTTTGAGGCTGAATTGATGGGATCTTGATGCCTCCCGCCCCCTGGTAGGTATGTTTTTAGGCGTACAGAAGGTTGCTCGCTTGAAAGCGAACCTACGAGCACATCGTGTCACCAAGTTACGTCAAGAATATCGACACCTAACCCGCGCACATTATCGGGTGTCGGCAGGACAATGTTTGCCTTCTCCAATGCCGGGGTGATTTCCTTCACATACTTGCGCATCTCCGTATCGCTGTCCTCAGTCTTCAGACCATACTTATGTGCGATTTGGTTTCCTTGGCTGCGCGGGCGACCAAGTAACCGCATTGCGCGGGGGAACCATCGATTGACATAACGCTGCACCTCTTCACGCTTTCCGTTATTAGAAAATTCAACGATCTCATTGGCACCCTCATTGCCGTGACGCGCCTCATCTCGCAAGATAGGAGCGAGCACTTCAGAATAAGGTTTGAAGCTCGAGTCGCGCATGGTCCATAACCAGATTCTCCCCGCACGATCGATCAGATGCTTGAAGACACACACTTCTACCCAGTCCTTGACTTCATCATCTTTACCTAGAAAATGCATGGCCAATGGTCGACGCCGCGACAAAACAAGCTCTAAGTCGACACCGATTTGCTTTGCCAATTTCTCTACCGCGGCCACATGAACCGCCTCATCGTGAGCGGTCTCCACCAATTCGACCTTGTGTTCTGGTTTCTCCAGGTACTGCACCGTTCGGCAAAATAACTCGCAGGCCGCAATTTCACCCTGTAACTGCTTACCCACTAAGATGCACAACATCTTCTTGTATTCTTCTGGCGCGCCGTGCCAATTGTCGAAGTCAAACTGATGTGGTTTATAGATAGATTCAGTGGAGCTCATGTGTGCTGCTCTACGTCAATAATTGCAGGTCCCGAAGTGTATCTTGCATCATTGTGCACCTGAAGCCACATCTACCAGCACCGCATCTTAAATCTATCCCTTTAAAACTATGATGCTCATTGCTGCGGAACCACTGGTCATCTCATTGGCGACACGCCCCCCTCGATTGTGGGCAACTGCGACCTCCACCCCTTGGACCTGGCGTACACCCGCCTCGCCTCGCAGTTGCCAAGTGAGTTCGCAAAGTTGTGCTATACCCGTTGCCCCGATGGGGTGGCCACGGGCGATAAGCCCGCCGCTAGGATTGACCGGCACCCTACCCCCAATAAAAACGTCGCCCTCGTCTATAAGGCGCCACCCTTCGCCACGCGGGGCAAGGTCTAAGTCTTCGTAGGCGAAAAGCTCGCCCGCCGCGGTGGCGTCGTGCACTTCGGCGAGGTCAACGTCTGCACCGTTGATACCTGCTCGCTCATAAACCCTTCTAGCCAATGCGGCGACCTGAGATCCCTCGCTCTCCAGGGAATCACTCGTTATTCCGGTTGCGGCGACCTTGGGCCCATCGACACCGTGAGACTTAGCCCAATCACTCGAAACCAGAACAATTGCGGCCGCACCGTCACTCAAGGGCGAGCACATTAGTAAGGTCAACGGTTCAACAATTGTTCGCGACCCGAGCACACTTTCCACATCATGCCGCTTCTGATATTGCGCGTGGGTATTATTCGCGCCGTTGCAATGATTCTTTGCGGCAATGGCGGCGAGATGATTCGGTGTGGCCTCACTCTTTTTCAGATAGGCGCGCACCTTTTCCGCATATAGATCCATAAAAATAGAGCGACCTTTGTCTGCTGCACCGAGACGCCGCTGCAACGCCGCCAGTTCCTCAACATCAGTACATGTTTCCAGTGCCTTGAACGAGACCGCCTTATCTGGATGCACCATCTTTTCAAAACCCACCACCAATGCCACATCGGCCATGCCACCACGCACATAAACATCTGCCAGATGAAATGCCGATGATCCCGAGGCACACGCATTTTCAATGTTGAACAGGGGAATTCCCCCAATGCCTGAAGACTTCAAACTCACCTGACCGCGCACCGCCTCTTGTCCGGTCATGACGCCGGCAACCGAGTTGGAAGCAAACACGCATCCCAGATCTTCCTTGGCCAGGCCTGCATCCGCGATCGCTTTGGAAATCGCCTCGCCGGCGAGATCCTTGAGGCTTCGCTCAAGAGCCTTGCCGAACTTGGTCATCCCTACACCAGTAATCACTGTTTGGTTTGCTGTACTCATGCATTGACACCTTGGTGAACAGGACACCTTTGCGCTAGGGGGTCTGGTCCTTGGGACTCAATTGTGGTATTTCAGTACCGATTACGTGCGCCAACATGCTAATTCAAATCAAAGCCCCTGGGAAGACTGAGTTAGGCCGGTGCCATACTGTTCGACTCCATACTCAAGGGATAGCGAAACGCGAGCTGTCTCCTCCTGGCATATAGCGTTTGACTGCGGCAGATCATCTCAGCGGTTTTCCGATAAGGCATGACTTGCAAAATGAAATGGGTATCATATTCACAGAACTTTACTCTGCACCCCCAGCGTATATCTTGCAGCAATCAGACTTATCAAACCAATGAGTGAGGAATGAAGTGGAGGTGAGCATGACTGGACTTCGTAACGATCGAGAATACGATCCAGCAGACGTTAAACGATTCTGGGATGAGGGCCACTGGAACGGCGACACTATTACGACCTGGCTCGAGCGGTGGGCTAACGAGAATCCTGACGGACCGTCGATTATCGGCCCTGATGGCACGCTGACCCACCGACAAGTCTACGAGAAGGCGCAACGCATGGCGGGCGCTTTGCTCGAACTAGGACTCAAGAAAGGCGAAGCGGTTGGCATCCAGCTCACAAATACACCCGAGTTTCTACTGACCTATTACGGCGTCGCTATGGCCGGGGGTGTTTTGTTGACTATGCATATGCCCTATCGGGCGGGCGAGATGGAGCCACTATTAAACCACGGAAAGGCAAAGGCGGTGGTGTGCGAACCACCAACAGAAAAATATGATGCGCCAGCAATGATGCACTCACTTAAAGGCAAAGTCCCCACCCTAGAGCATGTGCTGGTGGCGCCCGGTGGCGAGGTGCCATCGGATTGCGTTTCGCTCAAACAGATGATTGACAACGGACCAATAAAAGAAATACCCGATGCGCCAAAGTCGAATGATCCGGTGTTGCTGTGCTTCACCTCCGGCACCTCGGCCGCACCCAAGGCAGTGCTGCGCACCTACGATACCTCACTGTCTAACGGGAGGATCTATGGCGGGACCATCGAAGTAAACAGTGATGACCGTGCCATGATTGTGCCACCGTTCACCCATGTGTTCGGGCTTTGCTGTCTACACAACGCTATGGCCTATGGAGCGCCAACAGTGTTGATCAAGGCATTCACCCCGGAACTGTTTGTCGAGACAGTGGAACGGGACAAACCCACGCTATTGTTTTCTTCTCCCGCCCCTATTGCAGCAACGCTGAAGTCAGGCCTGCTGAAGGGCCCTATCCCCTCCATGCGCTACGTGGTGCTGGCAGGATCCATTGTGCCACCAGTAGTGTCCCAAGATTTCGAAGAATATCTCCCCAACGGCAGAGTGGGTGGGCTGTTTGGCATGACAGAGATCGTTCTAGTTACAGCAACCTCACTGGACGGCAGTGCGAAAGAACGTCATCACTCAACGGGGAAACCCACCAAGGGCGTGGAGGTACGAGTTTCCTCCACTGAAGACGGCCGGATTCTCGGTCCCGGAGAAGAAGGCGAGCTCGAAGTGCGTGCCTATTGCAACATGTCCGGATACCTTAACAATCCGGAAGCCAACCAAAGGTCTTTTACCAAAGACAATTTCTTCAAGACCGGGGATCTGGCCATTATCGATGAAGACAGGAACGTTCAAATCACGGGGCGCGCCAAAGACATCATTAATCGCGGAGGTGTCAAGATTAACCCCACAGACATCGAAAACCTGGTGGCTGCCCATCCGAAAGTGGTTCTTGCCGCCATTGCACCCATGCCCGATGACATTCTGGGTGAGAAGGCGTGCCTGTTTGTGACTGTCGTAGCTGGAGAGACATTAAGGCTGGAAGAAGTAACATCCTATCTAGGAGAGAATAACGTGGCCAAGTTGCGGTGGCCCGAGAAGCTTATCATTGTCGACGATATGCCAATGACACCCACCAAAAAAGTTATGAAGCATGAACTCAGCGCCTTGGTGAGCTAAAGCCAATCAGGGTTTTGCCATTTCATGCTATCGTCATGCACGATCTTTAATGTAAGGAGAACAATTCTTGAAATTCTATGACTGTAAAACGGCGCCCAATCCTAGACGAGTGCGTATGTTTTTCGCCGAGAAAGGCCTCGAAGTGCCCACTGAGCAAGTGGATCTGCGAGGTGGCGAGCACCTGAGAGATGAATTCAAAGCCAAGAATCCCGATTGCACCGTGCCAATGCTAGAGCTGGATGATGGTACTTGTATCAGTGAATCCATGGCTATCTGTCGCTACTTCGAGGAAGTCAATCCAGAGCCGCCACTATTTGGCTCTACTCCTACAGAGAAGGCCCAGGTGGAGATGTGGAATCGCCGTTTTGAGCACGATGGCTTGTTTGCTTGTGCGGAAGCCTTTCGAAACTCCACACCAGGTTTCAAAAGCCGCGCCATCCCTGGACCGATCAACTTTGAGCAAATACCAGAACTGGCAGAGCGTGGGAAAGCCCGTACCCAACACTTTCTGGAAGTGCTAAATGACCGACTTGGCGAAAGTAAATTCGTTGCGGGCGATAAGTTTTCTGTGGCCGATATCACCACCTTAGTGAGCGTGGATTTCGCCGGCTGGCTAAAGTTCAAACCCCAGGAAGAACACGTGCATTTAAAGCGCTGGTATGAAGAGGTTTCCAATCGTCCTAGTGCATCGGCCTAACGAGCCAACGGGTAGTTCGGGAGTGTGCGCCTAAAGACGCACCTACGAGACAAAGAATGACAAACCTATATAGGCTCGGCTTTAGCCGAACGAGGTACCGAGGATAGCGCGCCAGCGATTCTGGCTCGGTAGCGGGCTTGCATTTGTGTCGGCGTTGGCCTTTGCCCTCAACGTCCCTTGTGTCGGCTTAGTCTATCAGCACGGTGGTAACATCCACGCCGTCAACCTGGTGAGGCCTTTATTTTTTCTGCTGTGCCTGGGCATCTGGATAGGATTACGCGATAGCTCTATTCTACTGCCGACCCGACAGAGAAACTCAAGCTACCTACTTGGCTTGTTAATTTGCATCGAGTTCTACGCGGTGCACTCAGCGATACGTTATATCCCGGTGGGGCTTTCTATTTTATTGATGTATACCTATCCCATCATCGTTGCCATCGTCGTGGTTAGTATCAATAGGCAAAGACCGGCGGCGAGGATGATCGCGGCAATATTTGTAGCCTTCGCCGGACTCGTGCTTGCTTTAGGGGCGCCCACTGATGGGCTCGACTGGCGTGGCATAGCCTGGTCAGCACTCGCCTCGGTAGGAATGTGTGCAATCGTGACGATCAGTGAACGCACTACCGCAGAACATGATAATGCAGCGGTCATGTTTCACAGCATGATAATCGCGTCATTGGCGATGATCGCCATCGTGCTCATTGGCGCACCCATCACATGGCCCGACGATCAGACTGGTCTTGTGGCTTTGTTCGCCGCCACCGGGCTCTATGTGATCGCAACTTCCCTGCTGTTTGTAGCAGTGGATATGATCGGACCACTGCGCTTCGCCGTTATCGACAACACCTCACCGATTTGGGCGACGTTGTTCGGTTTTATCCTGCTGGCCGAGACCCTAAGCTGGCACCAAGGGTTAGGGGCCGTATTGGTAATAGGTGGGGTGATCACCGTTCAGCTGTTACATCCCCCAGCACAAGCTACATCAGTCATACATTGATTGCGAACCGATCGCTGCCTTGGTTACGTGTATGCCTTACCGACTTGCAATCACGCATTTAACCGCCGATGATTATTCCAAGTCATCACAAGGAAAGCGCATGGCAATGGAGAGCACAACATTAGTTCGCGAGTGTGCGCCTAAAGGCGCACCTACAATCCTATGTAGGTCCGGCTTTAACCGAACGATATACCTACGAAAAACGGAATGCTTGACGTGATACCGCAAATCGAAAAAACAGAGGTGGTTCGCATCCTAGAGGATATAGCAACCCTGCTCGAATTCGCTGACACTAGTGTCTTTGAGGTGATGGCGTTTCGTAACGGCGCGCAATATCTGGATGAGTGGAACGGCGACCTAGCCGACGCGGTCGCTAATGCAACACTGACAGAAATCTACGGGATAGGCAAAGGGCTGGCGTCCGTAATTTCCGATCTGGTGTTGACCGGTAAATCCGAGAAGTACGACCAATTACGGACGATGTTTCCTGAGACCTTACTCGAACTCCGGCGAGTTCCAGGACTAGGAACCAAGAAGATCAAAACACTCTATGAGCAGCTCGGTATCGATAGTCTAGACAGCCTTGAACGCGCTGCTAAAGCGCAAAATATTCGTAAACTAAAAGGTTTCGGGGCCGCTACCGAGGAACGCATTATCGCTGCGATGGAACGATCGCGCCGTTAATTCACACTATCATTGAAGGTCGAAAGCCCCGGCAGTACGGGGCGCAATCTCCACACCAGCCGCGCGAAATGATGGAAACGTCAACCGAGCCTGTTGCATGATTGGAACAAGGGATTTGAAAAAGCGATAGTGGACTTCATCGGTGTCATAGCGCTTTAGTCCAACTTCTACGCAGTAGCGATTGTCACCGTCGCGTAACCGACCAAAAGCGCGTTTCACGGTGACCGGCAGCAACTCGTTGATCAGCTCCTGCATCTCGCCACGCTTTTTAGCATCGCGACACACTTCAATTGTCTGATCGGCGCCGTATTGCTGGTGCTGGGCCTCGTCCGCGAGAATCTTCTTCATTTGATTTCCCCACGCAGGCAGACTGTTGTTCTTGTAAGCCTGAATCTGACAAGTGCCGGCGCGATCGCCGATTAGATTAAAGGCAACGACTTCCACCCAAGACTTTAGCCCTTCCTTACCAACCCCAAAGAACTCGCCAGCATTGCCGCGGCGTTCTAACAGTTCATCTACATCTTCTCCTAGGGCCTCGAGCAGGTCCGCACAGATGCGCACATGATCGGACTCTTCCTGAGTGAAGCGCGCCTGTTGTACACGGTCTTTCCAGGTCGGACCTAAGGCAATGGCGTGGCCAAAGAGCTCGCAGGTAGCCGACTCCGCAAAGACCTGTCGAGTGAGAAGGCGAATCGCCATCTGCTTGTATTCAGGAGCCATATCTTGGGGAATATCGTGCATCTTGAGTACTCCCATGTTTGCTTGGAGATGGCCGCTAATCCATATAACGGATAATAAACATCGCGACACCCACCGGCTTGTCCTGCCCCACAACGTTCCACGTCACGTCGTAGTACACGGCGATACCGTTGTCGCGCTCCTCCACATGATCGATCTTAACGTTTTGCATCATCTTGGAGCCGCACTTCATGGGTGACAACAGGCGAACACGGTCGCTTCCGGAGAACAACATCGTCCCGACATTGCGGATATCGACCATATCGAAGAACAGTTTGGGAAACAGACTTGGAGACAGAAAACCAGGTGCGATTGTCGTTCCGAACTGACTGTTCTTGCAGCGTTCGATGTCCCAGTGGATCCACTCGTCATTATCCACGGCAGTACAAAAATCTTCAATACGCTTTTGGGTAATCTCGACTGGCTCAGAGGTGCCAAGTGTTTGGCCCTCGAGCTTGCGAAAGCCATCGAGTCCATCGATCACAATCTTGTCTGCCATGTTCTTACTCCAACCTCTACGCCTAAAGGTGTATCTACAATGTGTCCGATGTGTAGGTTCGTCTTCAGGCGAACCCTAAGGCAGTCGTCAGCAGCGATGTCGCGCGTGACTCTAATATCACTTCGACAAACCAAGTGCCGGCATTCTAAGTCCGAGTACCGTGACATCTTCGCTTAATCGTTCGACAAAAATCTTGGCAACCACATCATTGCTGTATGTCTTCAGCCCCAATCTCAAGTAACGTTTTTCATTGTCGGAACTAGGTCGACCGAATGCGGCGAGAAAACGCGGTGACCAAAGATCCAATCTGCGTTGAATTTCATCGCGGTGATCATCGAGAAATTTGTCCGCTATCAGCTCACGCACACGATGTGAAATCCGTGTCGGAAACTCCTCCAAGCCGACTTCAAAGTAATGTCGAAACGCCCATGACTCATAGGGCACATAACACCCGCCCCAGAATTGCATGGCTTGTGTGACCACGGCCAGATTGTAAAGCCAACGATACACCATGCACTCCTCATAGCTCTCGATCGGATACGTGAAAAGCTCGACGCGATTGTCGATGGCATCGAGACCGCTGAGACGAGCTGCATCGGCGATCTCAACCGCGTCTGGCATACCTAACTCTTCCGCGATCTCTAGCAACTCGTTAGCTCGGTCGGCCCGCTTGGCCCGCTCCTGTGTAAAAGCCAGCAAAATCTCCGGCGAGGGTGACTTCCAGATAAAGTTTTCGATTTGTGCCTGAGAAAACTCGCTGGTCAAATGTACACGCCAGAGATCAAACAGCCCCTGCTTCGTCTCGTCATTCACCGTTTCAGGAAATATCGAAAGACGAACCGTGGCCTCATCACCGCTAGAACTCTGCATTGAGCTATTCGCTATCATAGTAGTCGTGCCTGATACCCTTCCACATATTGTTCGGCTTCACCAAGCCCAGCATATCCCAGTCTGCCGCAATGGTTTCAATCCAGATCCGGCGCAAGTCATTATTGCGCCAGGTCTTGATCCCGTGCTTGAGATAGGCGAGCTCATTGGGTGTGTTATTGCCGCCGAACATATCGAGCGCGTGGGGATAATAAAGCTCTGCGATCTTTTGCACCTCATCGCGCCTTCCCTGCTTGATGAAGCGAACCAACACGTCGCGTCCATGATAGGAATGAGTGCGCCCTTCATCAAGATAGTTGCGCGCCGACCACACTGCGTAGGGAACATAGCTACAACCGTGCACCGCAATGCTCTGATAACCCCCTACCCGCTCTCCCAACCAACGCAGGCACGCCACGTGGACGTAGGTCTCCATCGGGACCAAGAAAATACCCAATACCTTTTTGCGACTGCCAAACATCGCGTCGCGCCGAATGGGCTCTGGATCCACCCCGAGCTCACGCAAGATACGCGCAAGGCCGATGCCGTGGTAGGCTTCATCGCGCATGGTCTCAGCAAGCTCCACCATTTCATGTGGAAGTTCGGGTGGAACTTCCTGGATCTGATAGGAGTTGTACTCCGACGAGATCTGCACTGTGAGCAGTCTTATCAGGTAACTGAAGTACTCCTCGTCATCAATATCTGCCTTTATCCAAAAGAGCCTTTTGCGCGTGCCATGCGCGGCGGCGTATTGGCTAGAAGATAAATTCTGAAAACTATCTGAGTCGATGGCGGTAGCCATGACTATGTTCCTTCTCTTCAGTGGGATAGAATCGGTATGACAATATTAAAATACCGCGCGGCGCTCCGAACTGTCAACAAAGCGAAGGTGCAGTAACAGGTCAAGCAATGAGAAAGTGCCGTGCGGGGTCGAAGTTCTCGCCGAAGCTGCATGCTGCATTGGGACCGATCTCACTACGGACCATACCGAAAAATTGCAGTATGGCAAAGCCCCTGTAAAGAAGATACCCGCGTTGAAAAATAATAGATCGTTAATGGATAAGTGTGTTCAAGTACAAATCCATGGGAAATAAGACGCCGTACAGCGTGCGACGCATGGTGCAGTGGAGCGATTCCGATGCCGCACGCATCGCATATACTGGTCGTTATTTCGATTTCGCATTGGAGGCCATTGACGGCTGGAACCGTGAAGTGCTGGGCTACGATTGGTACAAGCTCAACACCCACTTGGAGATGGGTGCCCCGATGGTCCGAGTTGAGATGGATTTCACGGCGGTTTTAGTTCCCGGTGATTGGGTCACTACTACTGTTCGAGTCGGCAATTTGGGTCGCTCCACTATCCACTTCGAAGTCGAGGGCGTGCGCGATGACGGGGTTAGCAGTTTTGCGGCCAAATTAATTTCTTCGATGATTGATCCGTCAAAAACGAAATCCATCGCGATCCCAGAAGACTTCCGTGAGCGCATCAATGCCTATAGGGCTGCCTGTGCGGCGGCCGATGGACCGATGGTTAGCAATCCCTCCGATAATCTTTAACGGCCATCCATGGAACGGCTCAAACAGGTCATATTGATTCGAAAGGATTTGAAGATGAGACGAGGCAAGGAAATCGCTCAAGGTTCACATGCCTCAGCGGACTTTCTTGTGGAACAGATTCGGCGCAAACTTGAGAAAGATCCGAATGGTGACGTTCCAATTAAGTTAAGCGCTAAAGAGAGGACATGGATCCTGGAGGGAATGGCGAAGGTATGTCTAAGGGTCGATTCAGAGGCCGAGCTCTTGGAATACCACAAAAAAGCACAAGGAAGCGGCCTTAACAGCCACTTGATTCGAGATAGCGGAAGAACAGAGTTTCAGGGAAGACCAACATTCACGGCCTGCGCTATTGGTCCTGACATTATAGCGAAGATCGATGGCATCACTGGAGAGTTGGTTCCGTACTGACTACCCCATCACCCCAGCATTGCTTTCGCCCGCTCCTTCCAGTGGCGCATGCCCATGTCACGATACATCGCCGCAGCACTGGCGACGTGCTCGTCGCCCTCCTTCTGGCTTCCCTCCCGCCCGTAGGCCCGCCCCAGGCCAAGCTGGCAATGAGCGATAAGCGGGCGCATGCCAAACGTTTCCGCCAGCGTTAGAGACTCGCGGTACAGGCCCTTCGCAGTCTCCGCGTCGAACGAGTCGGGGTGCGCAGCGATCTCTCCAAGGAGGCGGAGTGCGTAAGCCTCGTGGCCTTGCTCGGCACGCTTACGAGCAAGTGCTAAAGCTTGTTGTGCGGTCGTGCGCGCATCTTCAACTCGGTCAGCGAGCAATAGGGCTTCCGCCAACTGTACCCCGACGAGTGAACGGAACAGCCCCAAGCCCATGGATTCATAGGCCGATTGAGCTTGCTGCAACAAAGACGTTCCGTCAGCAACACGACCTGACAGCGCATAAACATGACCCAAAAACCCCGTGATGAACGGCGACAGATAGGTGAGTTTCCATTCATTGATCAGGCTAAAAGCCTGCTCGAGCGCGTGAACCGCACGGTCAAGCTCCCCCTTAACACCGTAGAAATACCCAAGATCGTAGTAGATATGTGCCAGGTTAAACGGATGCCCTACTTCCTCGGCGATGCGTAGTGCTTCCTGTCCATGCACCACCCCTACATCGAACCGTCCCCGTTCAGCTAAGGCCCACACTAACCAGGAACGAGATATCACCGCGGGTACAAAAGGCAGACCACAGCGCTCTCGACTTAGTTCACCCACTAGCGAGTCCGCGATCTTCTGGAACAAGGTCTCGGCCTGTCGACAGTCGCCCGACGTAACATAGGCACATCCAAGATAGAAATTTGCTCCCACCTCGAGTGAAAGATCCCCCGGCTTCTCATTGATTACCAGCGCGTTGTTCGCGGAGGTGAGCGCCTCGGTCGAACGACCTAGCTGCCAAAGACTCGCGCTCATGAACACCGATATCCACCCGATCCGTCTGGGATCATCGAGCTTCTTCGCGAGATGCTCAGCATCACTGAGATGTCTAAGGATTTCTTCAAACTCACCAATCGACCAAAGGGCGTTGCGCAGATCGAATCGAAGATCAATGGCCTGTTCCAGCGACTCTCGTGTTTCCGGCAGGTGAGACCCGGCAGACAGTGCCTGCTCGTACAAAGCTACCGCCTCGCGGACGGCGGCGCGATCCATGGCTTTGAGGCCCGCCTGTTGCAGACAGATGAATGCCTTATCCCAAACTTCTCCTTGATACGCGTGATGGGCCAGCAAATCGATCTTCTCGCTTGGCTGGTCTGCAACCTGTGCCTCGACAATCTCTACGATCAGTGCATGCAACCTCCGGCGTCGGCTAAACAGTATTGTCGCGTACGCGGCGTCCTGCACCAGCGCGTGTTTGAATGTGTATGTCGCGTCGGGAGGTATGCCGCGACGAAAGACCAAACCCGATTGAATGAGTCGATCGAGGGCAGCATTAATCTCAACATCGGATTTGTCCAGGACGGCGGCAAGTAGATCATAAGAAAAATCGCGGCCGATGACTGCACCAACCTGGGCAATCTCTTTGGCTTCCTCGAGGCGGTCGAGGCGCGCCACCAAAGAAGACTGAAGCGTGGCCGGAATCAGGTCGTCGGCTGCTGTGTCATCCGTAGCCACACTCTCGAGAACCGACTTTGTCAGCTCCTCGACGTACAACGGTACACCGTCGGCACGAACCACTATCCGTTCGACGAACGCGTCCATTAGTTCCCGACCACCCACTGAATGCGCGATCTCTGCAGCTTGCTTACGTCCGAGCCGATTCAAGGCGACCGTGCTCAGGTGCGGGTGGCCGGACCAGAGCGGCGTATACTCCGGTCGGTAGGTAATTAGCATGAATACTCGCTGATCGGCGATCCGTGGCATGATCTCTCCGACGAAATCCCTCATCGACGGATCGATCCAATGCGCATCTTCGACCACGGACAGAGCAGGCTGCCGACGACTCAACGCCAGAAGCTGATCGATCAGCGCCTCGATGGTTCGGTGTCGTAGCTGTTGAGGTGTCAGATCGAGGGGGCCAAAGCGATCTTCTCCTGGAAGCGACAGCAACGCCGAAAAGAGTGGCGCCACGACCTCTACGTTTTCCTTCATCTGCTTGAGCAACATCTCCAGCTTTTCCAACTTCACCTCGCTACTGTCCTCACTCGAAAAGCCTGCGGCTCGCTGCAGTCGTTGGATTACGGGATAAAAGGCGCTGTTGGTGTGATGGGGTGAGCACTGATAGTGCATGAAATGCAACTCGTCTCTGATCTCGTTTCTGAAATCTTGAACCATTCGAGACTTGCCAATTCCGGCGTCGCCCGACAATAGTACGACCTGGCCTTCACTACCCTTTGCCAGTTCCCACCGCTCCCGCAGCAGACCTAGTTCGTGTTCTCGCCCAACTAGGCGGGTTAGGGTGCCCCCGTGCGCCGCTTCGAACCGACTCTCCGCCGCGCTTTCTCCGATCACGCGCCAGGCAAATACATCCTCGGAGAAACCCTTTAAGTGATGCGGACCGAGGTCTCCCAGTTCGAAAGTGGTGCCGACCAGACGGCGAGTGTTCAAACCGATCACAACTTGACCCGCTTCGGCGATGCTTTGAAGACGGGCCGCGAGGATTGGGGTCTCGCCGGTTACGACGTCTACATCCGAAGTCAAATCGCCGACCAAGTCCCCCACAACCACTTGTCCCGTATCAATGCCGACCCGGGCACGAAGTTTCTGACCACCATCGAGCCTAACACCTTCAACTGCCACCACGGCATCGAGGCCGGCACGAACTGCTCGTTCTGCCTGATCCTCGTAAGCTTGTGGCCAGCCAAAGTACGCCAGAACGCCGTCGCCTAGGAACTGGGCCACGTAGCCCTGGTAGCGCGTCACTGCAACAGCCACCACGTTCTGATATCGGCGTAATACTTCCCGCAGCTCTTCCGGGTCGAGCGGTCGTGAGAGTTCCGTTGACCCGACAAGATCACAAAACATCACGGTGAGCTGACGTCGTTCGGCATCGTATTCAGGGGGCCACTCGGGCTCTCGCCTTTCGCTCTGCGGTGAGACCTCGTCCCGCCCAATGGATTCGATCGCCGCCAGCATTATTCGCCGGTGACCAAGGGAGACCCCCAACTCCTTCAGATCTTCATTGCTTAGGTAGGCCAGCGCCCGAAAGTCAACGTCATTGTGCTCAAACGCTTCACCATACTGACCAAGCCCGAGGCTCTCGAGCCATTGCCCAACGCGGTCTTTCACTCTCATCTCCTATGCGCGGGAAAAGCATACTAGTTTACTGGATTTCTGCTAAGCCATCACACTAACTCTTCACCTCATCATTGGCCTGTAAAATTAGGTGGTCGCTTCTGCATATAAGCCGCCACCCCCTCTTTTGCATCCTCGCCGGTAAAAATATCTATTATTCTCTCCCGGACCTCCGAATTCCCAGCGGCATCACCGTCTACAACGGCCTGCACAATCGCTTTGGCTACGCGTACCGAAGACTGCGAGCGACGGCAGATTGTGGTGGCATACTTATTTGTTTGCGCCACGACCTCCCCAGGGTCGAACAGTTGATTAATCAGACCTATTTGGGCAGCCTCATGGGCATCGAACGAGCGACCGGAAAATAGAAGCTCTTTGGCTTTTGCCACACCAACCAACGAAACCAAACGACATGTGGAAGCCATGCTATAGACTAGGCCAAGCTTCGCCGGTGGAATGGCAAAGCGACTAGTAGTGCTCGCGAATCGTAGGTCGCAGGCCATGGCTAACTCCAGTCCGCCACCCACACAATGTCCCTGGATCATCGCAAGGGTGGGCTTGCTGCAAGTGCCTATTGCATCCTCCGCCCGGTGCACAGCATCAACGTAACGCCCACTGGCTTCCCGAGATGCTAAAACCTCACCAATCTCATCGAGATCCGCACCTGCTGCGAATACGGCGTCATCGCGCCCCTGCACAATTATCACCTTGATTTTTGAATCGGACTCCACCTTCGCAACTAGCAAGGGTATACGCTGCCACATAGCAAGATTGATGGCATTACGCTTTTCTGGTCGATCTAGAATCAGCCGTGCAATCTCGTTTTCACGATTCACATATACGAGCGTTTCAGTCAATGGTCCTCCCCTTTCATCGCTGCGGGTTTGAATGATACCCCGTCGCAGGTGCGTCTTTTAGACGAACGGAGGATCGTTCGCCTGAAGGCGAACCTGCTATCCCTTAAAACCTAATGATACCCCGTCGTAGGTGCGTTTTTTAGACGAACGGAGGATCGTTCGCCTGAAGGCGAACCTACTATCCCTTAAAACCTAATGATACCCCGTCGTAGGTGCGTCTTTAGACGCACTGAATATCGCTCGCCTGAAGGCGAACCTACAAATTGCTTTGAAACCTAATGATACCCCGTCGTAGGTGCGTCTTTAGACGCACT
>JAOTYS010000425.1 GCA_029861795.1 Gammaproteobacteria bacterium
TGATCGCATGTATTACAAACTGAAATGGGTTGGTACCATTAGGCGATGTTACATTTAAGGCTAGTAATGGGTCAGAGTGTGACCACAGCTTGTCGGGCTGGGCTAGAGATTCCTAGGTAGGTATCGAGTGAGTTGTAACTCAAGCGCGATCAAGTCATGCTGTAGCACGTCATGTATATCTCGTCTGCGTTGAAACTGAAGTGATCAGAATTCGACTACACCCACGACAGCGGCCTCAGGCGCTGGAACCCCGTGCTTACTGGATTGCCGGGCGGTCGGTGATTACCGATATTCCTCTGCGTGAACTGAGGCCGTTTCAAGTCTGGAGGCCTATCCCGGAGTTTGGTATGCCAAGCGGAATCCTTTTCGACCGACCTGGCCGAGAGCAGCACGATCTTACAGTGGATGGCTGGGTCGGTGGCAAACTTCAACAAGTCAGTTGCCGGCGAAACCCCGACGGATATTTGTTGGTCATCGCGGAGCTCGGACGTTTTCATATCGACGCATCGGGCAGCGAAATCGTCGTACTGCACAATGGTGCAGAGAATGAGCCTCCCTCCCCGGAGGTATTGGAAGTGGTATTTGGGTTGGCGATTGCTCTGGCATTGGCGTTGCAAGAAGTATGGTGTTTTCAGAGTAGCATGGTTCAGTGTACCGGAGTGGCTGTGGCATTTCTCGGTGGCACTGGCGTCGGCAAGTCGACACTCGCTAGAGAACTACACAAGGAAGGATGGGCAGAACGGTTTATAGTTGATGATGTGTTGCCCGTAGATATTAGAGACGGACAATTTGATTGTCTACCGCATTTTCCACAACTAGATCTCAGCACTGATGAGCAATTCGGCCAGGGAAATCGTGATCGTATTCCAATGGGGAAGTTTTGTGTGTTGGATGTGCGCAAGGCAAAGGACAATAGTCGGGCAACGGTGCGACCACTGCCTGCACAGCAAGCCATCGAGGCATTGGTGACGCATACTGTTGGAGCCGAGCTATTTGGTCCGGCGCTGGTCGATCGGCACCGTATTTTTTGCTCGCGGGTGGTTGAGCAAACAGAAGTGTTAAATATTCAATATCCGCTGCGCTCGGAATCCATCGGTCGGGTTGGAGAAATGATCCAGTACTTTGTCGCCAATTAAGCAGGCGAACTGGGATCAAGCCTCATTGGGCAAAGTTGTTTGGTATAGGTCGGCGGAGGTGCTGAAGGTGACGCCGAAACGCGCGGACGGTCACGGCGCTCCAGGTTGAAGCAGTTATACGCCTGGCGACGAAGTCGAAGGGACTGCAGATTCAGGCGATACCACTTTCCACCTGATCCACAGCGGCGCGATTCTTGGTCTTATGGGGGGTCAGATTGCGCCGGTTGATGACCATCTTATCGTATAGCCTGCTGATACAGCCGCTTCCGGTCTTCTCGAAAAGAAACGGAAATAAGGCGTGCAGGAAACAGGCCAGACTACCGAGGAACATTGCCCGCGCAAAGCTCATCGCGTGGCCCAAGTGTTGGAAATAGGTTTCTCCGACGTCGTCTAAGTGTTTGGTTAGTACGCTCACTGGTCTCGCCCCTGGTCGTGTTCTAAGACCCCATCCTAGCCCAAATCCCTTGAAATTCGATTCTATTCTTGTCTAAAGTACGGATAGTATCTAGAATACTATTCTATATATTGTATAATTATTAGAAGATAGTTCTATGGATCGAATAGATCGCAAGATTTTGCAGTGCATTCAGACGGATGCCACCTTGTCGACCAGTGAAATCGCCCGGCGGGTAGGGCTCAGTACCACACCGTGTTGGAGGCGTATCCAGAATTTGGAAAAGACGGGGGTCATTCGCAAGCGGGTCGCGTTGCTTGAGCGTGAGCAACTAAACTTAGGTGTGGACGTTTTTGTCGCGATAAAAACCAATCAGCATAACGCGGACTGGTTGGAAAAATTCGCCAAAGCAGTGGTCGAATTTCCAGAAGTGGTTGAGTTTTATCGAATGAGTGGTGAGGTGGATTACCTGATGCGCGTTGTGGTCCCGGATATTGCTGCGTACGACAGTTTTTACCGCCGGCTCATTCAGAATGTGGACATAAGCGACGTTAGCTCAAGTTTTGCCATGGAGCGAATCAAGTACACCACTTCTTTGCCGTTGCAGTATTCATGAGCGGCTGCGGCTAGTGAGGCTGCATCATCTGGTTTAAGGCCCTGCGCTCTCACTCCATTGAACCTGACACACCCAGGCGTTCGTGCAACACCGTGCTGGTGGTGGTGTACTGCATGAATTGTCTCTTGTCAGGATACAAGTGCTTTTCGATGGCAAAGGCCGCCAATGCGGCTTCGTGAAAGCCACTTAGGATCAATTTTTTCTTGCCTGGGTAGGTGTTGATGTCACCGATGGCGAATATTCCAGGGATATTGGTTTGATATTTCTCCGTGTCGAC
Organism: Gammaproteobacteria bacterium; assembly: GCA_029861795.1. The sequence continues at coordinate 2,424 of JAOTYS010000425.1, forward strand.
TTTGATCTGGCGCTTGTCAATCTCCAGTCCCCATTCGGCAATTGGCCCTAGGTTGGGTGACAAACCGTAGAACACCAGCAGCTCCTCAAGCTCGACGGTGACCACCTCATCGTCTGGTGTCTGCACCTCCAATCCGGTAAGTTGGCCTTGGTCCGCCTGGAATCCTTTGACTCTTGCGATCAGATATCGAATCTTGTCACCGTTTTCCTCGCATAGTTGTTTCATTTTGGCGACTGAGGCCGGCGCCGCTCGAAACTCTTCTCTGCGATGAATCAAGGTGAGGCTTGTGCTCTCCTCGTACAGATCGAGGGTCCAGTCCAACGCGGAATCTCCCCCACCCAGGATCACCAAGTGTTTTCCTCTATATTTTTCTTTATCTGTGACTTTGTAACTTAGGTTTATGCCTTCGTACTCGACGATGCCCTTGAGCCGCAGCGGTCGTGGCTCGAAGGAACCTAATCCCCCCGCGATGATAATCACCTTGGTATGAAACTCGGTGCCGGTGCTGGTCTTTAAGTTGAAAGAGCCGTCGTCGTTATGATGTACCTGTACTACGATTTCTTCTAGGTGGAACTCGGCATCAAATGGCTTGATTTGTTGTTCCAGCTTATCCACCAGTTCTTGGGCAGCGCAGACCGGGATGGCAGGGATATCATAGATGGGCTTTTCAGGATAAAGCGTGGAGCACTGTCCGCCTGTGCTCGGTAAGGAGTCAATGACGTGTGCCTTGATTCCTAAAAGACCAAGCTCGAATACTTGGAACAGACCACACGGTCCCGCCCCGACGATAACTACTTCTGATTCAATTGCCATAAGTACTTCCAAATCGGTTTTTGCGTGTTTGGAGTATAAATTAACCGTTCACCCGATTGTGCTCCACGTTGCAGCGTCAAAAAATTAAGACAAATCTGTATGAATCGGCTTTAGACGGAAGCTTCCTTTATGATTCTAGTCATAGGGTAGTTGCGAAGGCGCAGTTTATAACATGAATTTAGCGCTAATGTATGGACCAGGATCGCGAGAAACATGCTACATTTGCAATAGTGGTTTGTCGTTGGCGCTGGCTAACAGAATCGCGGCAGTCACGACAGGGTGTCAGGTATAGTCCAAGCAGGAGAGACCGTCTCTATGAGTGCAGCAGGTGCGAGCGCCGTGGCCACGCAGGGGCTCATTTCGAGCAGCACGCAACGTTCTGATGAGTGGCACGAGCGCCCTCAACGGGGCAGGCTGCGGCTGCTGAGCTATAACATCCAAACTGGAATCTCTACGAGACGTTATCGAGAATATCTTACCCATAGTTGGAAACACTTGCTGCCTCACCGCACCCGCTGGGAGAACCTGGACAATATCGCCGATCTGGTAGCTGACTATGACCTTGTGGGGCTTCAGGAAGTCGATGCGGGCAGTCTGCGCAGCGGTTTTGTCAATCAGACAGAGTACCTCGCCCGCCGGGCCGGGTTCCCATTCTGGACCAGCCAGACCAACCGACGCATCGGGAAACTGGCACAACACAGTATTGGGGTTCTAAGTCGCTTTCCATTGGCAGACGTGACCGAAATTAAGCTTCCAGGCCGCATACCAGGGCGTGGTGTCCTGATGGCGCGACTTGGCGGGGAAGCGGAACCCGTTATCGTACTGATTGCGCACCTTGCGCTAGGCAAGCGTGCCCGCCTGCGACAGTTAGGTTTCCTGGGTCGACTAGTAAGGAATTACAAGCATGTGATTCTAATGGCCGATCTCAACTGCGCCGCCCATAGTCCAGAGATGACATCGCT
>JAOTYS010000204.1 GCA_029861795.1 Gammaproteobacteria bacterium
AGCAAACTTGCTGAGGCTCTATTCCACTATTCTAAAAAATGGCGATGTGTGAGACACCGATCCGCTTCCAGGTTTCTAAACCGGTGCTTGCCGGAAGGGAAAAAGAATACATACTCGATGCGCTTCAAACCGGTTGGATCTCTGGTTCTGGATATTATGTGGATCGCTTCGAGGAAGAGGTCTCATCGTTCCTGAATATCAGCGACGGGATTGCTGTCAGTAATGGGACGGTAGCATTACATCTCGCCTGTCTGGGCATGGACTTGGGGCCTGGAATGGATGTAATAGTCCCGTCTCTAACCTATGTGGCGAGCGCTAACGCGGTCAGGTATTGCGGCGCAAATCCTGTTTTCGCCGATTGCGATCCGTACACGTGGAATGTAACGTGCGAGTCCATTGAGGCCGTCTGGACAAAAAAAACCGTTGGCGTATTACTTGTCCACCTCTATGGTCTTCCTGCGCCAGTGCACGAGATCAGAGAATTGTGTCAACAGCGCAGCGCCTGGTTGATAGAGGATTGTGCGGAAAGTTTTGGAGCGAAGATGGATGGTTGCTATGTGGGAGGATTTGGTGACATTTCTACGTTCAGTTTTTTTGCCAACAAGATTATATCGACCGGTGAAGGCGGAATGGTTTTCGTCAAGGACAAAGAGAGACGGGAATTTGTAAGGAAGCTTAAGGGGCAGGGCGTGGATCTGAACCGTCCGTACTGGCACACTGTTGTGGGATATAATTATCGTATGAGCAACGTTGTCGCTGCTATCGGTTTAGCGCAGATAGAGATGGCGGAATCTCATTTGGCAGAGCGGCGCCGCATCGCACAACGCTATATACAAACTCTCAAGCTGTTGCATGAACACGGGTTGGTCAGGTTGCCTGTGGAGCCGTCAGGATACCACAATGTCCATTGGCTTTTCTCTTTGGTATTAGCATCAGGGACCGAAGCCGTACGCGACCGGGTGCGGCAAGAGTTGTTACGAACTTACGGCATCGAGACTCGACCCTTTTTTGTACCGATGCATCGTCTTCCCATGTATTCGTCTGAGCATTCTTTTCCGCATGCGGACTTTATAAGTGACCGCGGAATCAATCTGCCAACGTACACTGGACTTAGTGATGCCGATATAGATGAAATCAGCGCTATTGTTTCCGATGTAGCTAAGCGAGAGATGGGCGCATGAACGAGTTTGAGCGAAGCTTGGCATTCTTGCCTAGCCCGAGCGATATAGCAGCAGTGAAAGCGCTACCATCTGAACGCCTTCCAAAGATTTCCGTTGTTATACCTTCATTTAATCAAGCGAGGTTTCTACCCGAAACATTAGATAGCGTTTTAAGTCAGGATTATCCAAGAATTGAGGTATTTGTCTCCGATGGGGGTTCGACTGACGGGTCGGTACGCATTCTGGAGGTGTATGCAAACAAGTACCGCGACGTTTTGCACTACGTCAGCGAGTTCGACGGCGGCCAGTATCACGGCGTAAATAAGGGCATTGAAGCTACTAACGGAGGGCTAATTGCTTGGATCAACTCCGATGATATATATCTGCCGGGCACATTCTGGAAGGTTGTGACTTTTTTTCATTTCAACCGATGTGCCTTGGTAGCTTATGGTCGTAACCGGTATACGGATGAACATCTTGCCCCAAAGATGGATTATCCGGTTGACTGGAGCCCTGTATTGCGAGAACAGCAGCGACGCATGATGCACTTCTGCCTCCCCCCCCAGCCATCACTGTTTTTTAGGCGAGCGGCGGTAGTCTTGGCGGGGAAACTGGCTTCACCAATCCTCGACTACGAGTTATGGTTGCGATGGCAACAGGACATACAGTTCTATTTTATTGATGACTATCTTTCTGCTTCCCGTCTACATGCTGATGCAAAAACTATTCGTATGCGCAATGAGCTCATTCACGGGATCTGCAAGGTCGTCCATGAGTATTACCACACTGTGCCGTATAGCTGGGCGTTAAGTCGCGCGTACAACGAAGCGAATGGTAGTAGCTGGGCCAGTGTTCATGCGCCACCAGTTACCCGATGGGTTAAATGGAAGGCTGGTTATTATTGGTTACTGTACAACTTTCGGTGGGCTCCACGGGTCATGCTTGGCGCGCTTCGCACGTTTGTGCGTTCGGTGAGAGAGAGTCTGTATGGCCGCGTATAGTCCTCAGGCTGATCAGGCGGGGCGGGCGCAAGACACAGGCTGGACCGGATTTTCGGTCGTAGTACCATGTTTGAACCATGCCCCTTTCATAGTTGAGACTTTGGATAGCCTACTGAATCAGGGCTATCCGAATCTCGAGATCCTCGTTGTGGACGGGGGTTCTACTGATGGAACCATTGAGATTCTGCGAAGATATGGCGATAGGGTTCGCTGGATAAGCGAGGAAGACCATGGTCAGAGTGACGCATTGGCAAAAGGGTTCGCCATGACTAATAAGGAATGGCTTACTTGGCTAAATTCGGATGACAAACATGAAAAGAAGGTCCTGGAGCGGGTCCACAACGTGATTAGTAGTAATCCTAGCGCAGACGTAATGGTCGGCCAAGGACACTATATAGACATGGAGGGCAACTACCTCAAGCCCTACCCCACTATAAGGGTGGGCCCAGATACAGACGTAGAAAATGAACTATTCGAAAGGGGGTATGTTGCCCAACCTTCGGTTTTTTTCAAGCGCACTGCATATGAAAGCGTGGGTGGCGTCGACCGCACGTTGCAATTTGCGATGGATTACGATCTATGGGTCAGATTGGCACGCAACGGATGTAATTTTGTGGGAGTAAAAAAGAATCTCTCCGGGAATCGCTGGTACGAGACAACAAAAACTGCATCTCAAGCTTTACCGCTGTTAGCCGAAGTAGTCAGGGTACAAACAAGGGAATACGGGCGTGTGTCGCCTTATTTCACCCAAGCTATCAGCGACCACCTATATCATGTCCTTCACTCGCGGCATCATGGCGACCAGCATCACATTTTATATCGGACAATATACTTCAAATCTGTCTGGTTATGGCTGAATGCGCATCGACCGCTTTACTGTGTTTGGGGTTTTTTTACTCGCTCGATCGCTAAATCCGGTCCGATTGTGGGCGATAGGCTAACTATTCGGGACGTCGCAGGCTGCCTTTTGCGCGCAACGCAACAGAGGTTCAAAAATATCTTCAGCAAAGGCTAGTGGTGAGCGACAAGTCGGCATTAGAAATTCTACGCTTGACTCCACGGCTCACTAGAGCATTAGGGGAGCTTTTTAGGGAGATTCTTGAGCGCGGGGATGACAGATTTTTCAATCCGCATCCCTTCACCCAGGAGCAGGCAACAGCGATATGCACTTACGCAGGTCGTGACGAGTATTACGGAGTCGTTTCCGAAGATCGCATTGTAGGCTATGGTATGCTGCGCGGGTGGGATGAGGGTTATGAGATCCCGAGTCTGGGTATATACATTCGGGCGGAGGCGCGCGGTAGAGGACTCGGCGAGCTGCTTATGGGCCGTCTTCATACAGCGGCGTCGGTCCGAGGGGCGACACGTATTAGGTTGAAAGTAGACCGACGCAATCATGTTGCCAGAAACATGTATGAGAAGCTCGGCTATACCTTTCGCACAAGAGAGGGTGAGCAGTTGGTGGGCTATTGCATGATATCACCCATGGGCACCGGGACCGACGGTCGAGAGACTAGGGATCGCGATTTTGGAGAGTTGTAGTGCGTATAGGCGCATTGCAGAAACGCAAGTTGTTCGCGAAGACTCGGCAATATCTCGAATGGCAGGGTAGATACAGCGCATCCGCCATCGCGTTGGCGGTTATTCTGACTGTCATTTATCCGATCCAGATTTATCTTGGGAATCCTACATATTTTATAGAGAATTTCTCCGACTTACTACCTGGCTTGATTGTAATATGCTTAGTATGTACAGCGCCTGTTGTACTCCTTGGTTTGGTGTTTCCACAGAGAGTACGTGCATTGCTGGCATTCATTCTTCTCGCCTTATCGTACGTCGTGCTCATAAACGGTGAGATTCTCATAGAAACAAGGGACTCATTGCTAGATGGCTCGCTTCGGGTAATTAGATACTCGGCGAGTGAAGCGATCATCTATGCGTGCGCCCTCGTGGCACCATTTATATTATTTTACATGGCACGACGCTTGGTTATTAGGAACATTATTTTTATCGCGAGCGCGGCTGTTTTGACAGCATCGGCAATTGCGTTGATAACGTTTATTTCTGTCGAGAGAGCGAGTATTCCGCGCACTGAACCGGACCCGATGAGATTGACAGATGTTACCGGTCTTTCTAAGAATGAGAATGTCATCCATATTATGTTGGACTCGCTTCAGGGAGATGTCCTGCTCAGGATTTTGAATTCAGACCGTTTATTGAGATCAAAATTTGATGGTTTCGAGCTCTTTATAGACAATGCAGGCTATTCGAATTGGACTGCAACTTCGTTTATGTCGATTTTCACTGGGCAGAACTTTTATTCGCAGGATTTTGATCCAGTGTCACCGTGGCGCACGGCAAGGAGGCGGCTGCAGGATAACTTTCTTAGAGCTCTCGAGAACGGCGGAATTGAAGTCACGTTTCTAAGTCCAGCACGGTCCCTATGCGATGGATTAAAGATCCGACAATGCGATGAGACCAACCGAATTCTATCGAATCAGACAGAAATAAAAGTAGTTATTGGCTTTTTATTTGGTGGAGAGATTTCAATAAGTGACCGTCATGTTGAGCTACTCGATGCAACGATCTTTCGGGTGACGCCTGTGTTTCTTATCGAACACGTTTATAACAACGGCCGATACGTTTTTTCAGGACTCTGGTCAAGTGTGGTGAAAGGTCGCCTGAGGAGTGGGGATACTCTAGACGTTGCCATGTCAGAGAGAGCACTGGAAGAATTCCCAGCCAATCTAGGCTTGTTCCGGAGGCTCTATAACTCGAAAAAGGCATTTGATCGATTTTTTGACAAGTTACACTTGGCGGGCGATAAAACAAAGTACGTTTTTATACATTTTTATCCACCACACCGACCCTTCATTTTTCGGCGGGACTGCGGGCTCATCCCAATTGAAAAAGGGGAGGTTAGCAGTCGTATGGGGAGTTTGGACCCGCACTTGTACGAGGAACAGGCGCGTTGGTGCCTGTAGAGATAGCGATGAGACGACCCCGACGCAACCATTCCCCGCAGTCCTTCCAATTCTGGCGCTTGCCGGCGTTCGGAATCTTGCTCTTCCTTCTGTTATGGCCCCCGTTGATAAAGATCTATTTTTACAACCCTGGACAAATCAGCATCAGTCTGCTGGACATGCTCGTGCTTTGCGCGGCCGTGGCGGTGGCGGCCGTTCTTGTCGCATCTCCGCTGTTCCTGAGCAGGACGGTAGGGACGTTTTTTCTTTTTATTGCGCTCGGGCTCGCCCTCGCTGCCCTGGTCAACACGTACTTCATTGGTTCGACGCTCGACGTTCTAGAAGGTCGTGATACGGGGAGCGGCCAGCATTCCGGACTCCGGCTTTTTGTCGTTCTGGTCTGTTTGGCAGGTGCGGCATGCCTGGCGTTGCTCCATAGGAGGATGCCGGCCATCGTGTCTGGCGTGGTGCAAGTAGTTTGGCTATTTGTTCTGGGATACGCTGTCTTGTTTGGGGCGATCTCCGTCTGGCAGAAGGAACCGCAGGAATCTCGGCTGTTTGCCATGCTGAAGACCGAAGATCGCACTTGGGCATTGTCGCAAGAGCAAAATCTTCTCGTCCTGTCGTTCGACCAAATACAGGGCAGCGCGGCGCTAGGCGTCCTGCGGAGACATCCAGAACTTGTCGAAAAGTTCGATGGCTTTGAGTTATTCGAGGATGCCGCCTCCGTCTATCCAAATACCATTTACTCTCTGGCTTCGGTTCTGACGGGGAAAATGCCTCGCAATGCTGCGGACAGCCTAGCGTCGGCTATCTCAGGGCCGAATTTCATTCGCGAGGCACTCGAAAAAGGGTATGAGGCAAGCCTCGCGATCGGCGATGAAATATGCAGCGTGTGCACCGCGAAAGGGCCTCCCGAGTTCCAGCGAGACCGCGTGTTTTGGGAGTTCACATCACTCCTGACCATTGCCGCCGAGCAAGCTTACGGGCTCAGCGGAGATATCGTTTCTTCGGTCCTAAGTTCATTCACTGGACAGAATCTCGGTCGGATGGGCCTCAAGTATGTTTGGAAGCTGGATATCGATGCGTTTCGCGGCGACATACAGAACATACGCCCATCTAGTGATAAACCTGTAGTCGAATTTCGACATTATTTCGCTTCGCATCAACCCCTGATGTATGGCCGTGACTGTACTCTCAAACGTGTACGGGATCGCACGCAAGATCTTTCTGGCGCAGAGGATGAGGTTTACTGCGTTTTGAGTTCCGTTGGGTTGTTTCTAGATAAGCTAAGAGAAGCAGGGCTCTACGATCGCACGATGATCGTAGTGATAAGCGATCACGGATACGAAGCAAAAATCAACGCCCTACAAGATGCCCCTCTCGCGAAGGATTTCTTGTTCCCGTTCAGCGCGACGACAGGACCTGATAACATCAAATCCGCAGGAACATACAACCCGACTCTACTCTTCAAGGACTTTGATTCGCACGGACCGCTAAAAGTAAACCAGGCTCCGGCGTCGCTGCTGGACATTGCGGCGACTGTTTGTGAAACCTTGCAGGGATGCAGTCTCGACGTGGAGGGGGTCTCGCTCAGGGACGAGCCACCTGATCGAGAGCGAAGCTATTGGCGCTATGGCGGGGGCCTCAAAGATCGGTTCACCGATGGGAAGGACCGGCTCCATGAAGGTCTCGACGAGTGGTGGGAGGTGCGAAGCTTTCGAGGAAACTTAGCGCAGGGTCTGGTCACTTCCATCTGGCCAGCGTCGTCGCGAAGCGGAAATACGAGCGCGCGCATAAAGGCTGGCGAAGTGATCGATTTCACATCTGGTGGCAACTCCGCTCGATTCAAGGCAACCGGATGGGGACAAGCAGAAGAGTGGGGCACTTGGTCGGTGTCGAAAGTCGCCCGCCTCTATATGGACCTGGGTCGTCGCCCGGCCACCGATCTGTCCATGACCTTTGCCGCGAGAGGATTCGTACCCGAAGGCGTGACCATGGTTGTCGATATATTGGTGAACGGCGTCGAGATTGGGGCAGTGACCTACGATCGCGCCAAGCCCCAAGGGGTGGATTCATTCACCATTCCCGTCGCCGCCGCTATGAACGACGGCGGGTGGCTCGCCATAGACTTTCGGGTGAAGGATCCTATCGCGCCTTCCGAACTCGGTTTGTCATCCGATACGCGCTGGCTCGGCATCGGGGTACACCGGGTTGCGATCGATGAAGTCGTCTCCGAATGACTTGCGCTCGTCCCGGGCCGCTTTAGTCCAAGTGCCGCTACCGCGATGCGCGACCCTTCTCGAACGTTGCTCGAACCGCTCCTGAGCGTGCGCGCCGTGAGCAAGGCCTACGAGACGCATCGCTCGGCCGGAGCACGGTTCGTCTGGCAATTGCTGGGATCCTTGTCGCCGATCAAGCCGGCCTTTTTCCCAGCCGTCTGCGACGTGAAGGGCGCCATCGAGCTTCCTTGAGCCGTATAGTGCCGTAGGCTGGGGATTGGTGTAGACGGGATAAAGTTTCAGTGATTCGTTGAGGGTAATCAATAGGTGTAGGTGAGGTAGTGGTGTAATTGCAAAACATCATGGGTACACAGGTAACTGAGGATTAGCATGGCTCCGACGGCACATATAAATACATTCAACTCGGTAATGAAACTTATTGGACTCAAGGAGAGAAAGGGTCTGTTTGCGAGCTGTTGGGACCCAGCGGTGACGAAGAAGACAAGCTGGCGGTTCTGTGGCAAAGTATGGGGCGAAGGAGGTCGTTAAGCGTTCGCAAGTCGGCGGTATTGGATTAAGTCCGCGCATCTTGTGTAATCTGTCACTGAGGGAGGAGGAGCTGCGGGGCTAGTAGCCGGTTCGCTTGATCTGTTGAAAATCAAGACGACGCGCGAAAGCGAAACGGCAAGTTGTTGAGCGACAGCGCAAACATGAGTTTGGCCTACACTGTTACTCAAGGAGGGGTGGAATGAGAAGCTGGGTACGAACGACG
>JAOTYS010000234.1 GCA_029861795.1 Gammaproteobacteria bacterium
GTCCCACTTATTCTAACTCTTGCCGCTACCGAACCCGCCTACGCCTATCTTGATCCAGGCACGGGGAGCATATTGCTGCAAGGGCTGATCGCCGCCATTGCCGCGGGGTTGGTGGTGATTAAGCTTTACTGGCAGAAGGTGAAGGCGTTTCTATTTGGTCGCAGCGAAAAGGCGAGTTCACCAGCTGATGACGCCCCAGAGGAGGATGACTCGGGTTGACTGTAGTTGTTCCCGATGCCGGATCGTTTCGTGATCCGGCGGGTTATCTGTATGAGCTCGAGGGACGGATCTTTCGGACTGTCACTGCCCGGGCTGCGGCAGACTACGAGTTCGTGCGCGAGAGTGGTTTTCTATCCCGAATAACGGATGACGGATGGTTCATCGGGGCAAGGCAGGTGGAACTGGATGCCTTGGGTCCGCCGGCCCCTGATGTGTGTTATGTCGTAGAGCATCCACGCGTCCCCTTTGTTTCGTATCCCTATGAATGGCCGTTTTCGGCGCTGAAGTCAGCAGCGCTGTTGCATCTCGATCTACACATCGAGGCGCTGCAGCAGAATCTTACGCTCTCCGATGCGACTGCCTATAACGTGCAATTTATCGGTACTCGTCCCGTGTTCATCGATCTCCTGTCTCTGCGTCGGTATCGAGATGGGGAATTCTGGCTAGGGCACAGGCAATTCTGTGAGCAGTTCTTAAATCCTCTTCTGCTGTGCGCGCTTTTCGGTATTCCTCATAATGCCTGGTATCGCGGCAGTCTTGACGGGATCCCGACGGGTGAACTGAGCGCCATGCTGCCACTACGTCACAAGCTGTCATGGAAGATCTTGAGCCATGTTGTATTGCCAGCCCGGCTTCAGCGGACGTCCGTCTCGAAAGGCGGTAACAATAAGAATCTAGAGAAGACAACGAAGCGGAAACTGCCTCTGGGCGCCTACCGCGGGATGTTGAAACAATTGCGTAACTGGATCGCGCAGCTAGATCCCAAGGACACCGGAAAGACAGTGTGGAGCGACTATGCGGAGACCCATACCTACGAGTCAGACGAGGATGCGAAAAAACGCAGATTTGTTGCTGAATTCGTTGATCGAGTCAAACCCAAAACGCTGTGGGACCTAGGCTGCAACACCGGCGAGTACGCTGAAGTCGCTCTAGATGCTGGGGTGAAATACGTAGTGGGGTTCGATTCAGATCAAGGGGTCCTGGGCGCAGCATTTGCGCGGGCGCGGGCGAAGAGCCTTAACTTTCTCCCGTTATATATGGACGCGGCCAATCCGAGTCCGGATCAGGGCTGGGGGCTCGAGGAACGCAAAGGCGTGGAGGCGAGAGTCAATGCGGATGCGATTCTCGCCTTGGCGTTTGAGCACCATTTGGCGATCGCCCGCAACGTGCCATTACACAGGCTAGTAGAATGGTTAACAAAATTGGCACCCGTGGGCGTCCTAGAATTTGTTGAGAAAGGCGATCCCACCGTACAGAAAATGCTTGCGCTTCGCGAGGATATTTTCGACGACTACGGACCAGAGCAGTTTGTGTCAGCGCTTACGTCTCGCGCACGCATTCTCAAATCTGAAGTCGTGTCGGCCTCGGGGCGCCGCCTTTTCTGGTACGAGAGAAATAATTGATCGAGAAGCTGTTTAGACGAGGCCTGAATGCGTGTCAACCGTACCCACCGCAGAGTATTTTGCTAACGGGATCAATGCTCCGCTGTTAGTACCTTAAATTGGAGAAGAATAATCAGAAGCCTAGATGACCACAAATAGTCGATGGCCACATATCAGCCCATTGCGAATTTTTGCCGTATCGACAAACGGCATGGCCTCTGAGCTGTATTATCCGAAAAGATACAAGTGGAAGAAAAACGTTAAGGCGTAATGTCCTGGCTATCGACCTTTTCTTGATATGTGCCAGACACTGCCGTACGGCACGTCAAGTCAGCGGGCACAAGTGGACAACATGGTGACTTTGAGCAAGGAAAGGGCAGCTGCTAACTAGCGACCGACGTTTTGCCGCCCAGCCTATTCATTTTGACCTTCCCGCTGCGCCCCAGCACTGAACACAGTGATACCGCCCACGCTTTTCGTCATGCTGTTCTACCGTGGCAAACCTGCTACTTCATTGTTAGAGCCGACAGTCGCTAGGCAAGATTGGGAAAGGCCGACAGTGAACATGGCTCAAAGCGGTACTGCGGCTGGGTCGGAACTTACGTGATGGATATTCCTACAGAGCGTCCTAGCTGCCGCGGCCTGGGGAAAGAAGGTATCGCCGTCGTTGTAGTAAATTGGAACGACGGAGGCAATTTGAAGAAATGTCTCACCGCTCTAGTGAAGCAATCCTACCCGCCATCGAGAATTATCGTCGTCGACAACGCGAGCAAGGACGGATCATTGAAAGATCTGGAGCGACTTTCCGTCCGTCCTGAGGTCTTTGCGTTGACGGAAAACGTTGGTTTTGCGGCCGCAAACAACCTCGCTGTGAACCTTGTCAAAGATTGTAACTGGATTGCACTACTAAATCCGGATGCATTTCCAGAACCGAACTGGCTAGCCATGTTGGTAGATGCGACCAAGCGAAATCCTGAATTTGCCTTTTTCGGCAGTCGGATGCTCAGCGCCACACAACCGACCTTGCTAGATGGCACAGGCGATGTGTATCACGTCAGCGGCTTGGTTAAGCGCCGAAACCATAATCACAAGGCAGAAGGGACCGACATGCGTTACGAAGAGATATTTTCACCCTGTGCGGCCGCCGCCCTTTACCGGCGCGACGTTTTCCTTGAAGTGGGAGGATTTGATGCGTGCTATTTTTGTTATTCCGAAGACGTAGATTTGGGTTTTCGATTAAGATTGAACGGGTATCGGTGTCTTTATGTGCCGGGCGCTGTCGTACGGCACATCGGGTCAGCAACCACGGGTGGGCAACATAGTGACTTCGCCGTGTACCATGGCCACCGAAACCTAGTCTGGACCTATTTCAAGAACATGCCACGCCCATTGTTCTGGTTGTACTTGCCGCAGCACATTCTTATGAATGTGGTTTCGCTTATATATTTTTCGTTACGTAGGCAGACGCGCGTGATCTGGAAGGCAAAATGGGATGCGCTGAAAGGGCTTCCGCGGATCTTGAAGGAACGGCGAAGAATTCAAGAAACGCGGCGGGTCGACGTCTGGGAACTGAGACGAGTTATGGCGAAGGGTTTGTTGACGCGCCACGTCCGGCAACGCGCATAGGTGCGAGTGCGCTGCACGCGTACCCAGGCTCATTCCGGAGAAGCGCACAAACTCGATGTGCAAGCGTTGGCGGCTTAGTTGGTTTCGGGAAAGTATGTAGATCCGCGTATTGTCGTTGTTTGGTTAACTATGAAACCAATCGTGTCAGCTATTGTTGTTAATTATAACTCGGCTTTGTTAACGCAGCGAGCCGTTTCATCAATTCTTGAAGATGGTGCACTGGCTGGTGAAGTCGAAGTATTCGTTGTGGACAATACAGCGACTAATCGCGAGAGAATGAAATTACGTACTGTAAGTCGATATGGAGTAACACTTATCTTAAACGATATCAATGCCGGATTCGGTCAAGCGTGTAATCGAGCGTATGAACAGTCACGAGGAGAATATATACTCCTACTTAATCCTGATGCTTATCTACTTCCCGGCGCATTGCCTACCCTGGTTAGGTTTCTAGATAGTTGTCGTCGTGCGGGAGCTGTTGGTCCGCGTATTTATTGGGATGAAGCCCGAGAATTCTTACTTCCACCGAGTTTAAATATGTCGCCGCTTGTTTGTGTGTGGGATGCGATAGGGCGGAGCTCGCAGCTTTTTGTCGATTTTCGTTCACTGTTGTGGAGACGTTACGCAGTGAGCGTGTTGCGCAGATCATCTCCGATCCAACAGAAAAACCTGTCAGGCGGGCATGTATTGTTGCGCACGAAAGCCATTGAGGCGAGCGGTGGACTGTTTGACCCGAGCTTTTTCTTGTACTACGAAGATAGTGATCTTTTCAGGCGCATGCGGAGTAACAAGTTTGAATTGTATATTCAGCCTCGTGCGGGTGTTGTCCATCACTATAACCAGTGTTTGCCCGTCGACGGCGGTGAGAAACACTGGTACATGCAAGAGTCATATCAGAAATACGTAGAAAAATATGATCCTGCCGGACGAATTCGTAGATTCGCGGCTTTCTTGGAAAGGCGACTCCCGAAAGGCGTTCCCTCCGAGATCGAAACTTTAGGCATTGTTACGGAACCGATTGTGTTAGCCGTACCTAGGGCGCTTGAGGCGGGCTGGGTATTTGAATTGAGTCCCAATCGAAACCTTGTTCCGGCAGCGACTCAATTTGGTAGAGGCCCGACTGTAAAATTTACTCAGGATGCTTGGCGATTACTTCTTCCCGGGTACTACTATGGCCGCTTAGGCGGTTTGAATAAATTCCTCACCCATAAGATATGGCAATGGATTGTTGAATGATAGATGCATTTAAAGATTTCAGCTTCCCATTGAATATTTACGCTTATCTTTTGTGGAGAGTAGACAGTCTTGAGGCATTGCATTATGGATTTTTCAAGGACTCATTGTGGTCCCCCGCTGAAGCCCAAAGGTATGCTTCGGCATTATTATTCGAAAGTATTCCGCCTGGGGTAACAGGTATTCTTGATGTGGGGGTGGGTGTTGGGACTTCGGCAAAGTATCTAGCTGAGCAAGGGTATGAAGTTACAACGATCTCTCCCGACGAAGTGCAAGTAAACTATGCGACGAATATATTGAAGAACACGACTGTAAGCCTGGAAAACATAGACTATCAAAACTTCTGCAGGATTCGTAAATATGATTTGATAATGTTTCAGGAGTCTTCACAATATATTCCCGTGAATGAGTTATTTGGTCATGCAAGAGATCTCCTCAAAGACGAGGGTCGTATCTTGATTATGGACGAAATCGCACTCGATGACGTGGGTAATAGTTCATCGACAGTACAGTTACGCGCGGAGTATTTGAACCATGCGTCTCGTGCGGGGTTTGTGCTTGAAAAGGAGAAGGATTTTTCGGCTCTGGCTGCACCAACAACATCTCTTTTGGCTGAACTGCTCGGGCGGCATAGGCAGGAGATAGTAGATGAACTCGAGATCGACGCCGCGAAGATTGTGCAGCTGATACGAACCAATATGCACTACTTCACGCTTTATCAGAAGCATCACCTTGCCTATAGGTTGCTTCTTTTTAGGCACAGGGGCCCCAGAAGCGGCTTTTACATTAGGCCTTACCAGGAGGGTGACGAATTAGCGATAAATCAGTTGTTCAAAATAGTATTTGAGAGCGATCATAGCGATTTGTGGTGGTGGAAGTTTAGGTCACGCGGCGAACGGTCGTACGCAATGCTTGCTTTTCGTGATCGAGAACTCGTCGCGCAATACACGGGACTGTCACGGGAGTTCGTGGAAAATGGCGAAAAGATATCTGGGGTGCATATCTGTGACGTTATGGTGCATCCGAAGGCGAGGAGCCAAATGAAATTGGATGGCGCCTTTGCGAGTGTAGCGAAGACATTCTTGGAGAGGAATGTGGGAGTGGGGCGGCGCTTTCAGTTAGCGTACGGCTTTCCAAATCGCCGGGTCTTGAGATTGGCAGTTAAGCTCGGGTTGTATGAACCGGTTACGCCTATGTTGTCGTGGACCCGGGAAGAATTAAGATTACACCAGACGGGTGTATGGAGGATGAAGTTATTGTCACCACCTGACTTGGATCGATTGGATAAACTGTGGAGTAAAATGGCGAAGGATTTCAAGGATGGCATTATTGGCGTGCGAAACTCAGCGTACATGAAATGGCGATATCAGGATCATCCGCAAAATGAATATCTTTTTCTTGGGCTAGCAAATCGCTTCCTAGGAACGGTGACGGCAGTTGCTGTTGTGCGTGTTCTAGAGGACCGCGCACTTATTGTAGACGCGATATGCGAAAAGAAACGGTTTTGCCGACTAGTGCAGCTTGTAGAAGATTACTTGGGAAGGCAGGCAGTGAGGCGTATAGAATTATTGTTGTCGAGAGGATTCAAGTACCTTATGAACAACAGTGGATTCGATTACACGGAAACGGAAATTATCATTCCGCGATATAGATTGATGGACTTGTATCCAGTTCAACAAATTGAAGATAAGTTGTTCTTAATGATTGGCGATAGTGACCTTTATTGAATATTGAACGAATTGCTATTTCGCCATGCCAATACAAAAAGCTGACTTCGAAAAAGGGGTCATCGTCGCTGAAAATGAGGCCACGCATCCATTAACGCACGAAGAATGGAAGCGGGTTGTCAAAGTTGAAAATGCAGCTGTGTAACGTTGCGAGCTCTTCTTTTGTATAGGCTTCTGGATCAGCCACAATCGAGTTTACATCGTGTAAGGCTTCGGCAATTCAGATCTCGAGTTCAGAAATTTCGTTGAAGTCGTCTTGTTAGGGGGTGAGATAGTAAGGCATGGTGGGCCTTCATCTGGGATGCACGTGCCTTGGTTAGTCGTGGCGGTATCAGCCTACCGGAAAGAAAAGGCCCGCATGAGGCGGGCCTTTTCTGTTGTGCGGCTCTCGTGCAAGCAACATCAATCGCCTAATGAAATATGATTAGCTACTCGCGGATAATCGCCGATTGGTTCACGAATAGATCGTCAACAAAGACCTCCATGAAGCCCGAGGCCCGGGGGCCGGTCACGCAGTTCTCGACGATCGCCCGCACCTCCACCCGTTTGTGCACAAAAGAGGGAAGGTCGGAAGTGGGCGGGTCGACATCGGTCAGGACGCCTGTGTAATTATAGGCGACAAGCTGAAGCGGGAAACCGCGCGCAAAGATGAAGCGATCATTGTCCGGGTCCCATGCCAGCGCAAGCAAGGTCGATTGACCCGGGGCGATCGTGCCGAGCGTCGTGTCGTCAAAGAAAAGGTCGGTGCCGGTATCACAGTCGGGATCGCCGCATAGGAACACAACTACGGCCACCCGCATCACGCCCGGGGGGTCGATCGAGCCCGAGTTTCGCTGGATTCGGATGTCGGCAAAGATGTTGCGGTCCGCGCTAAACGGATCCGATGGCCCGCCGGTGGTGAATTAATACCCAGCCAAGCGTCCCACAATTTGGCCCCGCGGTGCGCTGCCGGTACAGCCGCTCATCTCCACCGCGTTGACCCGAAAGCGGGCCAGCATCTGGGTGACGAGGTCACTATCATCGAGGAACAACCTCACAGCAGTGAAATTCGTCGTACCCGGCGGCGTGAAATCCGCATACGAGCGGTTGAGCAGGCGCAATTCGCCGCCTTGCACCTCGCGGGCGACATCAAGGATATCGCTGTCCGGGCGTCGACGCCCGTCCCAGATGCCCTCATTTATGC
>JAOTYS010000426.1 GCA_029861795.1 Gammaproteobacteria bacterium
ACGGCACAATGGACCGGGCGACAACTTCTACAAGCCTGCGGAGAAAATAATAATCTGCGATATCTTATCCGCGATCGTGACGCGATATATGGCAAGCGTTTTCGTCGACAGGCTGATTTGCTCGGGCTCGGAGAAGTGATGACCGCCCCTGGTTCTCCTTGGCAGAATGCTTATGCGGAACGGGTAATCGGATCTATCCGTCGTGAATGCCTAGATCACGCAGTCGTCCTCGGTGAGCATCATTTGAAACGCGTTGTTTCTGAATACGTGGACTACTACAACGGCGTGCGCACCCATCTGGCACTTTACACAGATGCTCCGGACGGCCGTGAAATACAGCCGAAAGAATTCGGGAGAATCGTTTCGCTAAAACGTGTCGGCGGACTACATCATGAATACTGTCGCATGGCGGCTTGAAGCGTATGTGCAGATTATTTTTCAGGACCCACAGCTTAAAAATAGTGCGCGGATGATTTTTTAGGAACGACACCATGATTCAACAACTTGACGATACCGATACGAGACTTAAGTGAGTTTCTCCTCTGCTTACCCACGAAAACCGTACCCTTCAAAATCGCTGGACCACTTCATTAATGGTGAAATCGGTTGTCTCCACTACGATAACCCGACAACGCCAACCAAAACGTTAGGCGACTCGCCTGCGCACCTCTTTGGTCAATTTGGCGCCGAGTCGTCGCTCAGCCTCCTCCAAGTCATGATCGGCCTGAAGACCCATCCAAAAAGCGTCAGATGTCCCAAAATAGCGTGCCAACCGCAGCGCTGTGTCGGCGCTAATAGCACGTTTGCCATGAACGATTTCGTTAATACGCCGAGGTGGCACGCTGATATCGCGCGCCAGACGGTTTTGACTTAGGGCGAGAGGTTTGAGGAACTCTTCCAGAAGCACTTCACCCGGATGCACGTTACGCAGTTTCGCCATAGTAAATAAACTCAGTGATAATCCACAATCTCTACGTTGTAGGCGTCCCCAGCACGCCATTCAAAGCATAGGCGCCACTGGTCGTTGATACGAATGCTATGCTGACCTCTCCGCTTTCCCTTTAAGGCTTCCAGCCGGTTTGCTGGTGGTATCCGCAAATCGTTCAATGCACGCGCGTTGTTCAGCATACGAAGTTTCCGGCGCGCCGTTTGCTGAATGCCTCGAGGCAATCGTCGAGACACGGTTCCCTGCCAAATCGCCTCGGTCTCACGACACCGAAAGCTCTTTATCATAAAATATATTATAACGCACTACGTTATATAACGTCAAACGTTACAGGCACGTTGTCCTCCGTATTCGATATGTGCTGTAGTGGTCCTTCTATTTTTTGCAGCAATCCGTGCGAGCAAGATATATTTCATCCGACATTTATCCGACATCAGTGCTGCGCCGTTATGCACTGTCCTGCATTTGTAGCAACGAACGCCGTCCTTCGGCCTAATTAAAACAATAACTTATATTGGCGGCTCCGGCTTCGAACCAGGTGGTCGGGGTTCGAGTCCCTCCGTTACCATGCGGGACTGGCTTTGCTGTTTTCACATAAAGCCCAGGGACTATTGAGAGAACCAACGGCCGCCTCGGCGGACGATTGCGAAGAAAACCTTGACGATGAAGTTGAACGATTAATCCAGAATATTAACGAGGAATGGTCGATGGGTACCAAGTTTGCAATGAGAGCCATGGAAGCGGTTACCATCGCCGAGCGACTAATGGATAACGCGGAAGTTATCGATCATAATTTTCCTAAAATGGTTGTCAAGGAAACAAACAAAAGAATTTCAGAACAAACACGAAAGGCAGCTATAAAAAGGCATGCTGGACATGCACAACTTAGGGAAAGAGCAACCGAGCTATACCTTGAGAAACAATATCCTAGTGTAAACCAGGCGGCAAAGAACATCTTCCCCAAGGTGCAAGAGTTCGCTGATAAAATCGGGGTGGCTCGCCTTAGTACGGAAAGAGTCGAAAAGACAGTCTACGACTGGCTAAGGGAGGTTGAGAGGTCCCACGCTCGTAAAACCGATTGACCCCCCACCCGTGTGCGCGCAAACGTAGTACGTCTTCACGTATACGTCGTATATCTCACATCGCCCTCCAGGGAGAATAAGCGTGTTTCTGCTAGAGGTTCGGATATATGACCATCTCAACTCCAGGCGCCACCACCGAGTGTCTGCTCTTTGACCCTTCTGTCATTAGCTCTGGTCCCCTGGTACGACGGATCTGTTCCCTAGATCCGGTTCAGGCTGACTTTGTTCGCAAAGGGTCTTCCGCCTGTACCCGACTTGTGTGTCCGTGCCGCCTCTCCGTCTACCAATTACGAGGACTTTATGAATCGATACTATTGCATTATCAATCGTAGCCACGCCGAGGCCGTCTGCTGTATTCCCTGGAACAAGAGCCTTAAAGAACTCGAGAGAGCCCTCGAAGAGCCGCAACTGTATTTTAACTCTAGAGTTGTGCTCTTACTGAACCATTGGATTAATTACAACGATAAGGTGACACGTGGAGAGTTTGAAAAGGGAAAGGAAGGGAGGGAGTTAACAATTGCTGAATTTACGGATGAGCCAGCGTACAAGAGAGGCAAGAAGCTACTCGAAAAAGGAGAGCATCTCGGGAAGCTTCAGGGTCTCCTAAAACAACCCGGGACGAAAGCAGGAGAGATCACGCCCGAAGTGATCAAGGCGGTGAAATATGATCGTGAGCACAATAAGTACTCCCAGAGGAAGATTGCCTATATCAATAAAATCTCCCTAGGCAGCGTCCATAACATCTTGTCTGGAAAGCATGACGAGAAAGTGGCGTGAACGGGGGTCTAGGGTCTGAATTTGCCATTTTTCAGCCCCTTATAAATCAAGGGCTTGCGAGTGTTCAAAGTGTCAAAAACAAGGGGGCCTGTAGGGTAAGTAAGGGTAGGCCAATTTTAGGCTGTGAACACTCTATGGAAAGTGACTTTGGATCTGATCATTCTGACGACTATCACGATCAAGATACAGCCACCGTGGAAAGAAGCGTAATGTACAAAGGTCAACCTCCTAAGGTATCCAGCAGGGTGACTCCGCCCTACGCCCGCCTCCTCCAGCAACGCCTCAGCCGTCCCACAGAATGGCCAAATTTTTGGGGAACGTCGCCAGACGCTGCCCATATTTCGTTATGGGCGGTCACAGGGCATGAGGCATGGGAATGGGCGCACGAGCATAAGCAGTCGCATCTATTTGCCTTGCTTCCCCCGAATGAAGATCCAGAGAGTTATCGCTGGGACATCCTAAAGGGCCATCCTCCAGTATTAATCTTCAGGGCCGGCGATGTTGATCTGCGAATCGTTGATCGTTTAGCTGCGGCTCTCCTGCGCGATGGTGTGGAACGGGTCCTGCTGTTGGAAAATTCGCCCGTGCGCTATTTACCGGGACAGAGGCTCGCAGCATGACTTCGTCTCAGCCTGAAATCGTGCTCGGCAACGAGCCGAGTGACCGCGTTGTTATCATTGACGATCGATCAATACTCAGCGCGTCGCCACTGACAGTCGTCGATATTGCTGATTTTCTGGCTTGTGAATTTCCTCCTCGGGCAAACCTACTTGCGCCCTGGCTACCTCGTCAGGGTTTGGCCATGATCCATGCGCGTCGCGGCGTTGGCAAGACGCACATCGCTCTCGGGATTGCCTCCGCAGTCGCATCAGGCTCGACATTTCTTCGATGGACAGCACCAACGCCCAGAGGCGTCCTTTTCATTGACGGTGAAATGCCAGCTGTGGCGCTTCAGGATCGACTGGCGGCAATTGTTGCAGCAAGCGAGGCCGAACCTGTAGCACCTCTTCGAATCATAACTCCGGATTTACAGAAGAATGGTATGCCGGACCTCAGCAGAGTCGACGACCATGGTCGCATAGAGGATTACCTCGATGATATTGATCTGATTATTGTGGACAACATTTCGACCTTGTGCCGAACTGGCAGAGAGAATGAAGCCGAGAGTTGGCTCCCCGTTCAGGAGTGGGCATTAAGAATGCGAGGTTCGGGCAGGTCGGTACTCTTTATCCACCATGGAGGCAAGGGCGGTCAGCAACGCGGCACGAGTCGGCGCGAGGATATTCTCGACACTGTAATCAGCTTACGCCACCCCTCCGACTACCGTCCCGAGGAGGGTGCTGTGTTTGAAGTGCATTTCGAGAAAGCACGGGGAATCTACGGGGATGAT
>JAOTYS010000057.1 GCA_029861795.1 Gammaproteobacteria bacterium
CGCCGGGTTACCCGTGTCAACCAGTCAGGCCATCGTCGGCGCCATAATCGGATGGAATTTGTTCAGTGGGTTCCCGACAGACACGGCGTCGCTCATCAAGATCGTTGGTACGTGGATCGCCTGTCCGTTGATAGCTGGCGTGCTCGGTGTGCTCATATTCAAGGTCACTACGGTGGTCGTGCGGTGGGCTAGGCTTCATATCTATAGACTCGACGCCTACACACGGCTCGGCCTGATTCTCGCCGGTGCCTTCGGCTCATATAGCCTCGGAGCCAACAATATTGCGAACGTCATGGGCGTTTTTGTTTCGGCGAATCCGTTTACCACGTTTAATCTCGGCGACTTATTTGCCTTTACCGGTATTCAACAGCTGTTCCTGCTAGGCGCTATTGCGATCGGTGTTGGTGTCTACACGTACTCAAAAAAGGTCATGTTGACAGTAGGTGGTGGCTTGCTTCCGCTATCCCCGGTGGCAGCCTGGGTTGTCGTGGTGGCCCATTCCATTGTGCTGTTTATGTTCGCCTCACAAGGGCTCGAGCATGCTCTGGCGAACGCCGGCCTGCCCACCATTCCTTTGGTCCCAGTATCGAGTTCGCAAGCAGTCGTGGGGGCGGTGATCGGAATCGGGCTTTTGAAGGGCGGTCGTGGTATTAAATGGCGTGTGCTGGCGAACATCGCATCCGGCTGGGTGACTACGCCGCTAGTCGCATGCCTGGTGTGCTTCGTTGCTCTGTTCTTCTTGCAAAACGTGTTCAATCAACAAGTATACCGCGACGCTTCTTACGTCTTGTCGCAGCCGGTGTTGGATCGGCTGGAAGCCGACGACATCGAAGTCAAGGCATTGGTGCGGCTCAAAGACCAAAGGTTCGACACCGTGAGAGGATTTAGAAAGGCTTTGCGTGAGCGCATGGACCTCAGAGAAGAGGTCGAATCGAAGATTCTCTCGAGAGCACGGATCAGCCCCATCCTCATTAACAACAGCAAGATCTGGCAGCTCGATAATACCTCGCTCACGAAGGGTCAGGTGTCCTCAATGTGGCCGCTCGTCGGGCGCAAGTTTGATCATCTGTGGATGCTGGATGATGCACTGGCGGATGCAAGCGAGGAATGGCGCTCCAAGCCTCCAACCAAACTCAACAAGCTGTTTAACCGGCATCTTGAGGCGCAGCGGCGTGAGGTGTATGGGGTGTTCCAGCTCGAGCTGCCGCAACCCGAATGAACGGTATCGCTGCCGATCTCTTGAATGACGGCATCACGCCCTGAGAGGGACTGAGTATCTATAAGGGGTCGAAAGCCATAAAATAGAATTATTCTGGGCGGGGTACGTTGCGGTGGCCGATTCCCTGTGGTTTTCTCTTCTTGAGGCGGCGCACACCCTTCAAACGCGCCTCGGCGTATTCGATCAACAAGGACTGACTGCCCTTGACGCCTTCGTCTTTTGGCTTGAATTGTCGATAGTCACCGTTGGGTTGCATTTCCCAAGCGTTTCGTTGATCAGCCAGATAAACGTCTAGGATTTTGCGTAGCTCTTGACGGGATAGCGTGTCTTCCACTGGCGCGACCACTTCCACGCGATGCTCCAGATTGCGCTTCATGGCATCAGCGGAACCTATGTAATATTCCTCGTCACCTCCATTGCGGAAGTAGTAAATACGACTGTGCTCCAGGAAACGACCGACAATACTGATCACTCTAATATTGTCGGACAACCCTTCAATTCCGGGGCGCAAGCGACAACTATCGCGGACAATGAGCTCGATCCTCACACCGGCCTGTGACGCTTCGTACAGCGCCCTGGCGATGTCCACATCTTCCAGGGCATTCAACTTGAACTGAATCAGACCGGGTTCCTTTTTTGTATGTTTTTCAACTTCGCGGCGAATTTTTGTGAGTAACGCCCGCTTCAATTCTTTCGGTGCCGGAAGAACTTTCTGGTAGTCGCGTTTCGGTGTGTATCCGGTGGTAAGGTAATTGAACAACTCTGTCAGATCGCTGCCAACAACCTGATCACAAGTCAGCATACCCAGATCGCTATAGAGGCGCGCCGTACCGGCGTGGTAATTGCCCGTACCGATATGGGCATAGCGCTTCAAGCCGGTGTAATCATGTCGCACCACCAGGATTACTTTACAGTGCGTCTTGAGACCCATTACTCCATAGGTGACGTGGATACCCACTTCCTCTAAGCGGCTCGCCCAACGTATATTAGCCGCTTCATCGAAACGTGCTTTTAATTCAACGACCACCGCAACCTGCTTGCCGTTCTGGGCGGCGCTGATGAGGTAGTCGATGGCTTTGGTAGAGCTGGAAGTCCGATATAGCGTCATTTTTATGGCTCGGACTTTGGGATCACGACTTGCTTCCTTTAAAAAGCGTTCAACGGTGGTCGAAAACGAAACGTAGGGGTGGTGAAGCAGAATCGAGCCAGCTTCACGTATTGCGTAAAAGATGTTGGGCGCATCAATCAGTTTAGGATGATCAATCGGATGGTGAGGAGTATCGTGGAGTGCGGGTATTTCCAGAGCACTAAGCTGAAACAAGTCCTGCATCGCCATCATACCTTTAGTTTCGAAGACATCGGCGTTTTGATCGAGGCCTAGCTCTGCACCCAGCATTCCCCTCCGCCATGTGTCCATGTCTTTCTGCACCACCAGGCGTACGATCCGAGCAAACTTTCGACCACGGACCTCTGACTCGATCATCGCCAGTAGATCGTCGGCTTGATCTGTGTCCCTGGACGAATTCGCATTTCGAGTTACATGGAAGAGCTCGCACGCGTCAATTTCCATTTTGGGAAACAGGAGATCCAGGTTATTAGACATCACTTGTTCTAATGACACGAACCGTCTTGAATCTCCGATTCGGAGAAAACGGGGAATCCCCGAGCCGACGGGGACCTTCACCCGGGCGCGCAATGCCTCATCCTCACCGCGATTACGCAGCGTCACCAGTAAGTTTAGCGAAAGATTTGAAATGAACGGAAAGGGGTGCGCCGAATCTACTGCCTGTGGCGTGACTAGTGGAAAGATGTTCTCCAAGTAATAGGCGCGTAACGCCTGTTTATCTTCATCATCGAGAGCATCGTAGGAGAGCACGCTAACGCCATTGCTATCGAGCTCTTTGAGCAAGCGCGATAACAAAACTTCCTTTTCTTCCTCTATTTCCCGCACAACTTCACAACATTCGTCGATTTGCTGTTGGGGTGTTCGCCCATCAACAGTCAGATCCTGTACCCCGGCACCGACCTGTTGTTTCAGACCGCCGATACGCTTCATGAAAAATTCGTCGAGATTGGAACTAACGATGGCGACAAATTTGAGGCGTTCCAATAACGGTGTTCGTTCATCTTGTGCTTCGTGCAATACGCGTCGGCAAAACTCGAGCCAGGTGAGCTCACGGTTGAGGTAATATTGGGAAGAAGACAGATCATGCTCGATCTTTGCGGGCGATTTCTTTTCACCAACCGCGGTAATCACAGCAGCCGGTTTGGTTTCCCGGACAGTCGGATCGACTTTGGGCACAACGTTGAGCGAGACCCGCCCTTGAGTGTCTTTGGTGTCTTTGGCCTCTTTCTTCATCGGTTTCTCTCCAATACAGTCTCAGAATAACTCATCCACACACAGCTGGATCACTTCGAGTAGAGCTCGGATACGAAGGTCTGATCGGTCATCGGTGGACGCGGAGACTTAACTATACCTGAATCACAATTCGCTCAATAAATTTATCGGCCAGTCCAGCGACAATTCTCATAACATCAAAGGATATTTTAGCCTTTTCGATCGAGGTGCCGCTTCACTAAAAATATTAGTAATTTGGCGGGCCTTAGAGGCCTGGCCCCCATTAGGATGTTTACACGTGTCTAAGTGGGAAAACAACATGCATTACTATGCAACACGCGTCATCCCTGCCTGTCACATGAGATGAAGTATTGGCTATCGAATCTCTAGCGGCTACTGGCTATAGGATTGGCTTGATCGTCTGAATTGCTTGGCAGCCTCATACCCAAGGTTCTGCGGCGTGGTGTGCCGCAAGAGCCTTTTTGTTTTCTTGTCCGGCTTGATGTCGGATAGTCTTCGTCTGTTAGCGACCTCGCCAATTCCGGATTTACGCTTAAGTGCATGTCAGCGTTAGCTGGCTGCAATGCTTTCAGCGCACTCAGCAAGTTAGCTATATGCTTAGCATCACTTACGTGCCGTGCCGAGATCCGAAATACAGGGATATTGGCGGAACTTAGAAGTCGGTCCGTTCTTTCCTCTCGTGAGGCGCGAGACGTCCTCTTTTCTAGTTCGACTATAGCTTGGACTGCAAAATCCTTGTTACAGATGACGTAATCCGCCACTTTTCGGCGTAGCTTCCGCCGTAGGGCATCACGTGCTGTACCTTTGCAAAACAGGAACTTGCTCAAACTTACCTTGGGCAATACGATTTGTTCATTCAATCGTTTGACCAGGGTCCAATAAAGTACTTGTTCCGAGTCCGACAAAAGTCTTTTTGAATGAAGCGTGGCAGCCAGGCTAGCGTTTAGCGTTTTATGTCTATTTCTTGCGCTATGCGCCACCGCGATGAGCAAACTAAGCATCAAGACAAACAACAGATAGAACAGCTCCATCAGCGTATCCCCCTTTAGAGTATTTATTAGATGTTTCTTATCGTTAGCGAGTATTACGAATTCGATCTAACAGAGCAATAGTGTCGGTAGACTATTACTTGGTTGAGACAAGATTGTTGATAACAATCAATTAGATCAACATGAAAATTAAAGGAAGTTACAATCGATTAATCACTCGCTTCGGTGGGTAGCGCTTGTAGATCGTGGCGACAGACTACGTCGTAGTAATGACAGCACCACTTCACCGCCGGGGAACCACGCCGACAGATGAGTCCCCAGCAACTCGATCAATCGCCTTGAAGAAACTCTCGAGAGCCAGGATGCAACGGTATCTCCAATTCTCCAATTTCATGGAAGTTCGCTTCGGTGTGCTGCATCAATGTTGAGGTAACAAGGTACGCATGCTCTACCGGAAAATTTTGTCGACAGATCAGCAGAAAGTCGTCCACGGCAAATAACGCCCGTAATTCCAAAGGTCCGTAGTCCCCAAACGGTGGATCGCCCCGCATCAACGCGACTGCCTGCAAACTCGGCAGCAGCGCAACGTCGAACTGGCCTGTGGCCAACAAACTTGCGATACGTATGCTGTTGGGCGCGCGCGCGACCCGTGCCTGACTATGCGGGAGCTGTTCCGCCAGTATTGCGGCTAACTGCCTCCCCAAGGGATAAGATTCCTCGACGGATTTATCGGTTGCGATGAGCAGATGCTTCTTACGATATACCACCCACTGTTGGTACGGCGTATGTGCGCGGCTGACGCCGACGAGTAGCCCGCCCGCGAGCAAACCAAGCATGGTTCGGCGAGATATCATTTTGCGGGACCCAGCAACGAGAGGAAAACGTCGCTGGGTCGGTGCAAAACTGCTATTTGACAAAGACACCCTTGTTGAGAACGGCTGTCATAACGTAATTCGGCACGTCTACAACCTGTCCCACTCTAAGATCCACAGCAACGCTGCACAGAATATAAGCTTGCTCGGGGGTGAGACCATAGTTGCGCACGATGTGATCGATCATTTCCAGCAGAGCATAGCGTGCGGCGAGCGTCAGATCCTCTGATAGGTTTTCGAGATCGGTGATCTTCTGCGAATCGATATAGGTTAGAAAGGGTGGTACTTCGCCCTTACCCTTAAGCGGCAACCCGACAGTCTGGTGGAACGATGACGGCTCCATGTTTTTGATCTGCTCACCGCCCTCAACTTGCGGCGATTTAATAACCTCGCCTTGACCTTGGCGAATTTCGGCGACCACAGTGATCTTGGCACCCATCTCGATTGCTGTGCCCGATACTTCGCCGTCTCCCTGAGCGTAATGAACATCGCCCACAAATAGCCCACACCCGTCGATGAAGCAGGGCAGCAATAAGATCGTCCCAATTTGCATCTGTTGTACGTCCATATTGCCGCCATTCTCCCGCGGCGGAATGGTACGCAAACAGTCATCCTTATGGGTGCCTTCTGTCCCACATACTGCGGCAGGTAACGCGCCCAACGGTTGTGGCAACAATGCCACACCGCCCGCGGTTGCGAGTTCTGCCTCTCGAGTCTTCCATGCGGCTACTTCAGGTTCTCCCGGCAGCACACCGATCGATCCAGGGAAGGCCTCATAGGGTACTCTTACGCCGGGCATTTGATCAGACTCGGCGTGGGTGCGAGTCAGTTTCCAGTTAACAAGATAAGGTTCGGTGTATTTGTCACGCAGAAATCCAAAGCCCGGCACGATCACGGTGTATCCATATTGGTCTGGCTCGATGTCTACTAGTGTCACCGCGAGTACATCACCGCGCTTGGCACCTTCTATGTAGACAGGCCCAGTCATCGGATGCACGAGATTCAAATCCACCGCCGTCACATCGTCTGCAATCGAGTCTAGTGAAAGGTCCGCATCTAATGCGTCCCGCGTGTGGAACACGATATAGTCCCCGGGGTTGGCACGGGCCACCGGAGCTATCGCTGGGTTATAGCGGTTAAAGCAGTTGTCGTCATCGGCGCAGTGCGAGCCGGTTTTCTTGATCTCCACCACGTTTTGCCAGGTTACGTCGGTAGTATCGGCATGACTTGACGACACAAACGTCGCCATAATCAGCACAGAAGCAGATGTAGCGATAAATTTATTCACGGTTTTTCCTCCATCGCATATCGAAATAGAACACCTAGATCTTGGATCGTTTGAACAGAGCTGGGTATACGATAGTGAGCAAGTTACCACGTAGGGGCAGATGGCGGCGAACATTGTCCGACCCCATGGGTCGGTTAGGCGAAAGCTGTTTAAGGGTTGGACTGACTTACTGTGCACTGCGTGGCGAATACGACCTTATGTATTAGTATCGTTATTTATGATAACACCTTGATATATTTATGTTATCTCTATCGTTACGCGCGCACTAGAATATCCCTGCCTCCAGGCCTGCCGCCATCACCATTCCTAGCTCTTCGCAGGGCTCAATCCATTCTTCCCTGAAGACCCCAGACATTACTATTGGCTCCTGAACCGCCCGCCAGCGTAAACCTGTCACAATACGTTCAACGCTTGTGCGAGCCCCAGTACCATCGTTGCCGCCTTTGACAAACAGGGTGTACGGAAGAGCTTCTGTCTTGTCTAAACATGGATAATAGATGCGGTCGAAGAAATCCTTTAGCGCACCGCTCATATAGCCGAAGTTCTCCGTCGTACCTAGGATAATCGCATTCGCCTGCAACACGTCGCTGGCATCGGCCTGAAGCGGTGGAATCAACCGAACGTTCACGCCGTCTATGGCTTCGTGCGATGCCCCACGAACCACAGCGTCAGTTAATGACTGCATGTTAGGAGACGGGCTATGGGACACAATCAACAATTGATACATAGGAAATGTGCCGTTTTACGAGTTTGGTCGAGGACACGGCGTACCTCGATTTGAACGTAATTGTCGCGGTCCCGCCAGGGATTACCCATCTCTTGTGCGCCAGGACCCGTCAACGAACCACGTATTTGTTTTCCTTATATAATATGTCCAATATCCATTGGAATTTCTAGACACGGAGAACCACACCCATGCCTCGGCACAAGGACAGACTCGTAGCTGCTTCCACTATCACCATCCCGGCACGACATGCCAAAGCCACCTTGGTTAAAAAACGTGCCGTGATTAAGGTAATCAACACCTACGGGACTCAGGTTGTGGACTGCTGGGCCTTTAACGCTAACAACATAGGCGAGTTCATGTCTATGCAACATTGCCGAGTTGCACTTGACCGTTATCGACCAAGAGTCGGTGACACCATGGTTACCAACTGCCGGCGGCCGATACTTAAGATCGTCGAAGACACATCACCTGGGGTACACGATACCACGCTAGCAGCCTGCGATCGCTACCGCTATGAACAACTCGGTTGCAAGGAGTATCACCGCAACTGTACGGATAACATGTGGGAGGCGCTGGTTGAAGCAGGATACAAGCCAACAGAGACCCCATCTCCGTTCAACCTGTGGCAAAACACACCGATAGAAACCGACGGCACAATCGGTCAATATCCTGCGGTGTCCAAAAAGGGGGATCACATCTTACTGCGCGCCGAAATGGAGCTTGTGATCTGTCTTTCTGCTTGTCCTCAAGACATCACCTCGATCAATAGCCAGCGTCCGAGAAGTGCCCATTTTCAAATAATCGGAAATTGAAGCGGTTAATGGCCCACAAAAAAACACCAAAAAAGGGTAGCGGCAAGACGCTATTGCTTGCCTGCGGTGCCTTGGCCCGTGAAATACTGGCGTTGAACAAGTTGAATGGTTGGGATTGCTTTACGGTCGAATGCCTGCCTGCACAGTTACACTGGTACCCTGAAAAAATACCTGATGCGGTGCGTCAAAAGATACGCGAAGTCAAATCTGACTACGATCGAATCTTCGTGCTGTTCGCCGATTGTGGCACCGGGGGCTTGTTGGACAAAGTGCTTGAAGAAGAAGGAGCGGAGAGAATTCCGGGACCTCACTGTTATTCCTTTTTCTCTGGCAACGCACGCTTTGAGCAAGCATCCTTCAACGAAGACATGACGTCTTTCTATCTGACGGATTTTTCGGTCAGACAGTTTGAAAAATTCGTATGGGAGGGTCTGGGGTTAGACAGGCATCCTGAATTGTTAGCGACATATTTTGGCAATTACACCAAGGTAATTTACCTTGCTCAAACAGAAGATTGCGACTTGCAGGAGAAAGCGCGGTCCGCAGCCGAGCGGCTCGGTCTTGAGTACGAGTGCCGCTTCACCGGGTACGGCGATCTCGCGTCATATATGGAGACTGCTGCAACTGCGCGTTTCGGTTGTTGACAAATCATAGCAGGTCAAACGCTTTCGTCGTCGCACCTGGAAGGTGCTCCTACAATCTGATCAGTTTCCCCGTAGGAGCAGCATCTTGCTGCGATAGGTTGTATCAGGAACCTCTCTTTGCATTAGGCCCATAATTTAATGATGTACGCCTAAAGGCGTAGCTTAAGCACTGTACGCCTAAAGGCGTACCTACAAAGGCATCGACAAAATCTTACGTAGGTTCGTCTTCAGCTACAGATCCGGGTACGGCGATCTCGCGTCATATATGGAGACTGCTGCAACTGCGCGTTTCGGTTGTTGACAAATCGTAGCAGGTCCGCCTTCGGGCAAACGCTTTGGCCGTCGCACCTGGAAGGTGCTCCTACAATCTGATCAGTTTCCCCGTAGGAGCAGCATCTTGCTGCGATATGTTGTATCAGGGACCTTGTATTTGCTAGGCCCATAATTTAATGATGCCCTGAATAGGACTGGTGATGGGCCTAAAGGCGTAGCTTAAGCACTGTACGCCTAAAGGCGTACCTACAAAACCACCGGACGTTCACACCGGCCCAAATCTCTTCAAAAATCAAACCATGGCGCACTTTCTGGCAATTTACCCTCGATCAAAAAATCCGTAACAGCTAAAGCGCTGTACGCCTGAAGGCGTACCTACAAAACTACCGGGCATTCGCATCGGCCCAAACCTCTTTAAAAATCAAACTATGGCGCAGGCTCTGGCAATTTACCCTCGACCAAAAAATCCGTAACAGGAAATGTGTAAATTGCATCGTTAGCCGTAGTTCCTGTTCGCTTAAACTCGACCCGGCTCTTGTCCGCAAAGCAGTACCAGGTCGAGAAGCTGGTGGGTTTCTTTCGATTGAACGCAGTGGGATCTAACACACCGATGCAGGACTCCGGCTTCAGCGTGCGAGCGGAGAAGTATCGAAATGCCTTTACGCCTGCCTCCCTCATGTCCTTGCCGAGCTGTTGGGTCGCAGCATAGCTGTCCTTTGACCCTAGTACATCCCGGCATTTCCGAAATCGTTTGTCGGTAAGATCTAACCCGAATTCGGTAGACATCGATGCACGAAACAAAGTGAGCTGGACTTCTACCATGCCCAAATCTGCCTCGCTGCCATATATAAACAGCAACCGGTAATACGCGACCTCGGCGAACATCGCATGTATTTCCTCAGCTCCGTACCAAATCCCGCGCTCGTGCTTGCTCCCAAAACGTGAGCCGTGACGCAGAGGAGGGTAGCGAAACGGGGTTGCCAATAGATAGTGAAGCCTTGCCGCGCCCGCGGGTAGTGGAGGCTTATGCTGTTCCAGGATCTCTTCCAGAATTTCCTGTTCCTCAACCGTATCAACCAACTTCCTGGTCGAGCTCTGATGCTGCGCTTCAACGGACCGCCAGGGACGGGCGGCAAATGGGCGTATATCAGAGCTTGCCGCGCATTGCGTCCAGATAGTGGACGACATCCACCAATCCCTCTACCGTTAGCACACGTCTGGCAGGAACATCGTTAAGATGTATGTTGTGTGACTTGAACCAGGCAACCGCCTTGGCTGAATCTCCACCGACTATGGCGTCAAGGCTGCGATACATCCGCACCAACAATGCGGCGAGCTCGGTCTCTTTTCCAGGCATTATCAGTCGACCCTGCTTAAGTCGAGTAACGGACGCATTGCTAACCCCTAGTACCGCCGCAAGTTCACTATTGGAGAGGTCTAGATAGGTCGCAACCGAGCGAACTGCTTTCGTTAAAACACGAGAGTGATCCTCAGAAGGCGAGTAAATCTTGGCTGTGGCGAATTTCATCAAATGAAATTATATGCATTATTTATTTCATGTGCAAATTACGGATTTGTCGCCGCAATGCCACCAATCCCACTCTGACTGATTGCTGCTCCACAATGTCAAAAGGGGCGGGCGCCTTTCAAGAGAACTCGCTGATGGAGACGTTTTTGGCCCACCGGGAAGTCCGCGTTAATCGAGTGTACCAGGCATCGGTTATCCCACAGCAGGATATCGCCTTTGCGCCAGACATGGTCATAGCGATATTTAGATTGCGTCATATGTTCGTATAGACGATCCAACAATTTGTCGCTATCAGCTCTAGTCATACCCACAATTGCGTCTGTGCGATTCGGATTAAAGTAGATGGCTTTGCAGCCTGTCTCATCATGGGTGCGTATCAGCGGGTGAGTCACCCCTGGGGCCTGAGCTTGCTCTTGATCTGACAAATTCGGTGGAGGCACACGCGCGCGCTTGGCATCGTAACGGTGCACGGCATGAAGTAGTGCAAGACGATGTTTCATCTCCGCCGACAGATCATCGTACGCCATTCTCGTGTTGCAGAATCGCGTTTCACCGCCCCTATCCGGCACCGCCAACGCTTGTAGCATCGTCGCCTTGGCAGGAATCTCCAGGTAAGAGTCGTCGGTATGCCAACCGGACAACCGAACGTAACGTAGATCGGCGGGCTTGTCCTCAGGTCGCTTAAAGGTGCTGTCGAGAATTACGACTTCCGGAACCGTGGGATGCCGAGAACTAGGTGGAAACTGTAGTTGTGGTGTTCCAAAATTTCGTGCGACATCGACAAATTGGTGGGGTTCCAGGGGTTTACAGTGCAAACACAATAGATGATATTCCAGAAAAGCGTCACACAGCGCCGGGATCTGCATCGTATTGAGCGAGCGAGTGATATCCAGATTGCAAATTTCCGCGCCAACGACATCACTTATTTCACGAATCTTCAAGCTCACTGATTCTCTTGTTGCCTTTAGATAATCTCGCGTTGTCCCACGGCTGCGAGAAACTGTTGGCGAAAGATTTATAGCAAGGGCAGGGGAGGATAGAGACTCGTGTGTTAGCTCGCCATGACTCTAGAAGTTCAGAGAGATATCACGATGAACGGCGACGCAGCTCGCGATCTCCTCTGCCTGTTCCGTGGTCAGTCGTTCCTGTAGACGCAGGCCGATGGAACCCCGGATCATGTTATCGTACTCATCGAGTGCGGTCCTTAAATCTTTTGCGGCCCGCTGACGCCACACGATCTCCGTCGCATAGAGATCACGCCCTTCGGCTATCAACTCTCGTGCCTTTGCGCTATCGGGGTCCGCGCCTTTAAGCGCGCGACGCGCCTTGGACAGTCGCGACTTAATATCACTGGTACCGTTGAGATCGCCTAGTGAATCTTCTACACCTTTGATGGTGTCCATCGCCTGATCGGGTGGATCATTGGCGATAACGTTCTCGAGTCCGGTAATGTCTGCTTCTAGGGCTATCAGGGCTTCAGTCTGATCAAGCACCTGCCGAAGTTCCGAAATCGCTGCATACGCCTCGTCGACATTACGACGATAAGCGGCGCGCGCTTTCTTCTCGTCATTGGCGAGTTCCACATAGCGTTTGCGAGCCTCGTCCCAATCTTCCGGAATACTGTCTTTGAGCTCTGCCTTGTTGTTCTCGGTTTCTTTAATCTGCGACTCAATTTCATTGATCTCCTCGTCACTCGCCTCACCGCCACGTGATCGGCGTGTGAACGTCTTCTTTAGTTCTTTTATCTCTGCGTCGCGGTCACGCATCTGCTGCTGCAACACTCGCACATCACGATGCAGCGATCGATAGTTGGTTGCGTACTCGGCAATTGCCGCCTCCGCAACACCAATTTCTGCAACCAAATCAAACGTCGCCGCCGCTTTATCAAAACTTTCTGCTAACCTCTGCTGATACGCCTCGGGCAAATAACTGACATCAAGCGCGCCCGCCTTCTCGATACTCGCGCGCAGATCATCGCCGCGCAGCTCATAGTCCGCAAAAACGTACTCCTCCATACATGCTTGTAGCCTAGGGTTCATCGGCGGTGGCGCTGTCTCCGCTGTGAGATAAATCCTTTGCGGCAAATAATTCACTAGGCTGGGGAATGCACCGGCGACGGCAAGACCTGCTAATTGCAACGCAATAAAGGCTGCGGCACCGCGATAGATGTGCAAGGTCTTCACCGTTGGTGGTGCAACACCACGCAAATAGAAAAGTGCGAAACCAAATGGCGGCGTCAAGAAAGACGTCTGGATATTGAGTCCAACCATCACTCCTAGCCACACCGCGGTAATGTTCGCAGTCGGGTCCGCGAGCAAGATCGGCGCAACGATTGGTACAACCACCACCGCGATCTCGATGAAATCGAGGAAGAACCCGAGCACAAAGATCACCGCCATGACCACCATGAACTGACTCCAAAACCCGCCCGGTAGGCCCGTCAGAAACTCCTTCACCAACTCCTCACCGCCGAAGCCACGAAAGGCAGAAGTCAGCATGGCGGCACCGATCAAAATGATGAAGACCATAGAGGTAGTCTTGGCGGTCTCGACCATAACGCCCGTCAACGTGTCGTCGATCTTGAACGCCCGCCAGCCACTCCAGATCACTGAGAGGAGAAGGCCCGCGACCGCGATCGCGGCCAGAACAATGCCGATGACATCCGCCTGTCCCTTGATGTTCTTGACGTTGATATCAAAGATATTAAGCACTACCAAGATAACGGTAATGGAAGCAACGGCGAGGATCGCAGGCGTGTAGCGACCGGGCTTGCCTGCGGTGAGGCGGTAGCCGCCCATGATCATGGCTCCAACGGCACCAATAGCGCCCGCCTGATTCACAGTGGCGATACCGAGCACAATGGACCCGAGGACGGCAAAGATTAAGGCAAGCGGAGGAACCAATGCCAAGAATACGCCCAATGCGAACTGCGCGTCGTACTTGCCGTCATAGGGTACGGGTGGCGCGGTCTTTGGCCGAATCAGAGCAGATATAAGGATATAGGCCATGTAGAGGCCGACTAGCACTAGTCCCGGCAGGAATGCCCCCATAAACATGTCACCCGCACTGGCGGAAGTCACATCAAACTCCGAAGGCATGGAAAACTCGCCGGTCGCGTCCTTGTATTCCGCCTTTCTTGTGGTACTGGCTTGATCGGCCGCACCCGCGAGCTGATCGGCGAGAATAATAAGCACGATGGAAGGGGGAATGATCTGACCCAACGTCCCAGAAGCACAGATTGTCCCTGTCGCCAACGGCCTCGAATAATTGTTACGCAGCATGGCCGGCAACGAGATCAGGCCCATGGCAATGACCGTCGCCCCGACAATGCCTGTCGTTGCGGCAAGCAGCGCACCCACAAACACCACTGAGATACCGAGCCCCCCGGGAATCGGACCGAATAACTGTGCCATGGCGACTAGCAAGTCTTCGGCGATCTTAGAGCGCTGCAGCATGATACCCATGAACACGAACAGCGGGATCGCGATAAGCGTGTCACGCTCCACATCCCAGTAAAGGCTGCGGAAGTTAGTGACACCCGCACTCAACCACTGAATCGGGCCACCTTGCGCGAAATAAGCACTCACGTCCCCCTCGAATACATAGCCACAGAGCGACGCAAGCGCGATCGCCAAGATAGCAGACCCCGGCAGAGCAAAGGCCACGGGGAAACCGGAGGTGAGCGCCACCACCATTAACAAAACTAGAACGGCGAGAAAGACGAGTTCCATATTTATTGAGTAACGCTAAAGCGTTACATCGCCCGTGGTATCGTTGGGGTCCGGCTCGCCTCGGAGATCGGCGACGCTGCTCAAAAAATAGCTCGAGAACTGGATGATCATGGATACCGCGAAGACCACTAAGAACCCAGCCATGAGGTACTTCACATACATACCAAAACCGCTTTGGGAAATCTCAAAGCTCAGAAGCGGGCTGTTTATGCTGCTGCCTTTTCCCCACATCCCCTGTGTCAAGATCACCCAACACAGTGGTATCCCTAACAACACCGAACCCAATGCATTGGTCCACGCCTTACCGCGCTTGGTGAAGTGCGTATAGAATACATCCACACGCACATGTCCCTCCTCAATCAAGGAATAGGCACTGGCAAACAAGAACAGGGCGGCATACCAAAAACGCACTAAGTCACCCATAAATGCCTGCTCGTAAGAAAAAATAAATCGCGAGATCACGATTTGGAATTCCGCCACCACCACCAGCAACGCCAACCAGATAAAACCAAGAGTTCGCACAAAAATTGCGATGACGAGAGACAGAGCGATCAGTGGGTAATGCACATAGGCGCCACGATAGCGCGAACGTCCGAGCTCCGTGGTTAACTCTGCGCCAACCAGCTGCTGCAGCAATCCTTCCACCCGTAGAAAAGAAATCAGCATGTCGGCAAGCCCTACTAGGACCACCGCCCAAAACGCCGCGCGCACGATGTAGGCCGCTAGGCCAGACAGCAGACTGGCATCCGCGCGAAGCGAGCGCTTACGCGTTACTAAGACAAACATCGCCACCACCGCCAGTGAACCCAGATAACTCAAGAACTGGAGCCAACTGAGGGTGACTTCTTCGCCGGAGAGCGGGGACTGCAACGGCACGAAGGAGAGCCAACCGTGATGCGCGAAAAGCGTTAAGAACCCTGGCCAACCTCGCCAGAATATAAGGTAATTGTTTAGCAGAAACAGCAAAACAACGACCACCATAGCGCCTGCCAGCATGCGCCACAGCAACACAGCAGGACCGTTTACGTGAGTGACACCTTCTTC
>JAOTYS010000058.1 GCA_029861795.1 Gammaproteobacteria bacterium
AATCTCATGGCCGTCCAGATCGAGGGGGCTGCTCACACGCTTCTTAATTCGCTCGACCATGCGCGTCACATCAGCGAACTCCTTGACTTCTTCGAAAAGAACAGTGAATTCGTCCCCACCCAACCGGGCCAACGTGTCGCCGCTGCGCAGCGCACCTTTTATTCTTTGGCCGACTTCAACCAACAAACGATCGCCCAACACATGCCCCAAGCTGTCGTTGACCACTTTGAATCGGTCAAGATCCATGAACAGCACAGCAAACTGAAAATCTTTCTGACGGCTACCCCGCTCGATGCAATGCGTCAGACGGTCGAGGAATAAGGCGCGGTTAGGGAGGCCCGTCAATGCGTCATGCAGGGCGTTGTATCGTAGTTGGGTTTCAACTTGCTTACGCGTAGAGATGTCCGTCTGCGACCCAGTCATTCGGTAGGCGCGACCATTGGAATCACGTACCGCTAATCCGCGCGAGGCCATCCACAGATACTTGCCGTCCTTCGCGAGGATTCGGTATTCGGACTCTAGCGTTGACGTTTTTCCCGCCAGGTGCTCACTTATGTCTGCCCTAACACGTCCGACATCGTCGATGTGAATCTTCCCCAGCCACTCTTGCGGATCATCCCCAATGTCGTCCTCCGAATAACCGAGCATGGCCTTCCAACGTGGCGATAAGTGCACCTTGTTATTTGATAGATCCCAGTCCCACAGACCATCGTTGGCCCCCTTTGCGGCTAGCGCATAGCGCTCTTCACTATTCTTGAGATCCCGTAATGCACGGTTTGCCCTTAAGATGTAGCGGATTCGACGCGGCAACAACAACCAGTTCACCGGTTTAACAACGAACTCCGTTGCCCCGGCCGAGTACGCCTTCTCGATGGAATCCGTGTCCTCAAGCCCGGTCAGCATAACTACTGGCACGTGCTCGCCTTCGGGCAACTCACGCAGGGCAGAACAAACGCTGAATCCGTCCAAGCCGGGCATCATCACATCGCACAGCACGAGATCGGGTCGTAGCTTGGTGAAGGCGGTCACCGCTTGCAGGCCATCTACCGCCTCTGCGACCGCAAAGCCAGATAGCCCGAGTGCGCTCTTTGCGAGCTCACGCACGGTGGGATCGTCGTCCGCTACCAGAATGAGCGGCTGAGACTTATCTTGTTCCGTTTTCCTCAAATCGTCGTGGGCATTGAGCATTTGTTTTTTCCATGGGCACAGACTAACTTGCTAATTCGACTTAAGTTTTCTAGTTAGTGCGCTGCGTTCGAATCCAGAGCAATGCGGACCCCACCAACCGGTACCCTAGGGAACTAGAAGCTCTCTAGCGCGGGCGACCCGAAGCCTGTCCATCGCAGTTGAAGACACCCCCTTATTAGATGTCTTGAATACGCTCTTACTCAGTGTAGTCCATGGCGCTGCCAGCTCAACCGGACCGACACAAAATGTAACGATACCGGCGCGCTGGCTGCAGGCGGGGTGTGTACGAACGCGCGAATACCAAATATTAGTCTTTCCTGATGAACGACCCACAGATCCAAGCACAGTAATGAAACCGGTTTTAGGCAAACAGTCTCTTTTGCAACGCCAGACGGTGTGGGAAGATTGCGATTGGCCGAAGATTTTCAACCAAGACCCATTTGGGCTCGCTGTTTCCTTATATCTCAATGAACAATTAAGACATGAATATCGATGCCCGCGGTCTGTTACTGATCGTCGATGTACAGAACGATTTCTGTCCTGGCGGTGCGCTCGCAGTGAGTGACGGCGACCAAGTCGTTCCGGTAATTAATCGTTTGGCGCACTTGTTTCCCCATAAGGTCCTCACACAGGACTGGCATCCAATGGGTCACCTGTCATTTGCCAGCAGTCATTCGGGGCGCGAGCCATTCAGTACTATTCAAGCTCCCTATGGTGAACAGACACTGTGGCCAGACCACTGCGTACAAGGCACGCCTGGGGCGGCGTTTCGTGTCGATCTCGATGTAACGGGCGTAGAAATGATCATCCGCAAAGGTTTTCGCAAGCATATCGACTCGTACTCAGCGTTTTTCGAAAACGACCGCAGCACAACCACTGGGCTTAGCGGCTACCTCAGAGATCGTGGCTTCGAGAAACTGTTCATAGTCGGTTTGGCGACAGACTATTGCGTCGCCTATTCTGCGATAGACGCACGCCACCAAGGATTTAACGTCGTAATCATTGAAGATGGTTGCCGCGCCATCGATCTCGAAGGGTCACTGGCCGCGGCTTGGGAACAGATAGAACAAGCGGGCGTGCAGCGAGTAGACAGTGGAGAATTCACCACTTGAATCCACCTCAGTTTACAACTGAATTAACTATCCGATTCTTTCACGTTGTAATATCCCATTGGCAGCAATTCTTTAGGAGGAGATCATAATGAGCTCAGCAGTTCGGGCATCCCGTGAGGTATTAGAACCCGCCTCTAGTTTTCGTGTTTTTCCTCTGGACGAATACGAAGAGCGCTGGAGTCGCGTTCATGAGGAAATGAAAAATAAGGGATACGACGTCGCCGTTGTATGGGGAAAGACTTCCGGAGTATATGAGCGATCAGGGGATATGTTGTACCTGACGAACTTCTTCTCCACCCACTCTGGACAGGAACCCGACACTGAGCTGTGGAATGGTCGCAGCTACAGCGCTGTCATAATGCAGCAAGGACAAGTCCCAGAACTCATCACCGATGAGGCCGAAGCACGTTTCGACGTCATTGCCACAGACCGATTCCAAGGGCTCTACGATCCTATTAAGGGCGTGGCTGACACGCTTAGGAGCCGCGGCATAGACGGCAAAGTAGCGCTGGTAGGGTCGGACTTCCTACCGATGAAGTATTGGCTTCAACTGCAAGATCAAACACGAAACATTGAGTGGATTACAGACGATGATCTAGTTCGCAATGTGCGCCGCCTCAAAAGCGCAAACGAGCTTGCACTGTTTCGCGAGGCAGGCGAATTGGTAACTCGTGCCCATATTCCAATGATGGAAGCACTTATCGCCGGCAAAACAGAAGGAGAGGCCGCAGGTATGGCCGGCAAAATACTGCTGGAAGGGGGTGGGTCCTGGCATCGAATCGCCATCTCTCATGGCAATGTCAGCCAGTACCTTGAAAGTGACCCGGTTACCGGATTCAGCACCCTGGCGCCGAACAAGGGAGAAATTGTACATGGGTTCATCTACGGGCCGATCCTAAAGGGATATTGGTTAGATCCGGGTCGTACCGCTGTGTGCGGCACAACACCAACCTCGGAACAGAAACATCTCTACGAGTCGCTAGTGGACATGATGCACCGGCTTATGGATAAGATTAAGCCGGGGGTAAAAGTAAAAGACGTTGCGCTACTAGGTGACGAGCTATCTGAAGCGTCGGGGTATGCCTCAGAGGTGCTCAAGACAAACTGGCCATATTATGGACATAGCAATGGTTGCATGTGGGAGCGCCCATACATCGAACCGCGTTTGTGTACCGATGCAGAGCTATTCGAGGAGAACATGGTGGCGAGTGTAGAGGGTTTCTTTGACAAAGAAGGCGTGGGCACTGCCGTCTTTGAAACCAACTATATCGTTACAAAAGATGGCGTAGATGAGATTACGCCGGTTCCTCATCTGTGGTGGTAACTGATCTTGGAGAACGCTCTAATGCTCAATTTTGACTTCAGCGATCTCCGTGCGAATTGGAACTACCCGACCTCCATCCGCTTCGGCGTAGGTCGCATTGCGGAGCTTGCGGATGCCTGCCGTGAGCTGGGCATGACCAGACCGTTGCTGGTGACAGACCCTGGCCTCGCTGCATTACCCACGGTGCAAGACGCCGCAGCAGCCTGCAATGAAGCAGAACTTGGGTGCACGGTGTACTCGAACGTACAAGGAAACCCAGTCGAATCGAATGTCACCGATGGTGTGCGCGCCTTCCGCGAGGGCAACCACGATGGCGTCATTGCGTTCGGCGGCGGCAGTGCGCTTGATGCCGCGAAATCCATCGCCTTGATGGTGGGACAAACGCGCCCTATCTGGGATTTCGAAGATCGTGAGGATTGGTACACCCGGGTGAATGAAGGCGACATGGCACCAATCGTGGCGGTACCGACCACCTCAGGGACCGGCTCCGAGGTGGGGCGTGCCGCGGTTATCACCGACGAGAGTGACCACACTAAGAAGATAATCTTTCATCCCAAGATGCTGCCGTCCATTGTCATTGAGGATCCAGCATTGACGGTTGGATTGCCTGCTCATATCACCGCCGCAGTTGGGATGGACGCGCTGTCACACAACTTGGAAGCGTATTGCAGCCCGCTGTTTCACCCCATGGCCGAAGGCATCGCCGTAGAAGGGATGCGCCTGATCAAAGAATGGTTGCCGCGGGCGTGTCGCGACGGGGAAGATCTCACCGCACGGGCCAATATGCAGGTCGCATCCACCATGGGGGCCACTGCGTTTCAGAAGGGGCTGGGCGCAATGCATAGTCTCAGCCATCCTTGCGGTGCAGTGCTGAACACCCATCATGGTCTCACCAACGCCGTGGTGATGCCGTACGTGCTGCTGTTCAATCGACCAGTTATCGAAGACAAGATGACCGCGCTGGCGCGTTACCTAGATCTTCCCAATCCGTCGTTCAACGCGGTTTTGCAGTGGGTTCTAGAACTACGCGAGACCATCGGTATCCCACATACCTTATCGAAGCTCAACGTGGAGGAAAAACATGTTGAGCAGCTTTCGAAAATGGCGGAAGTAGATCCATCGTCAGCCACAAATCCCACCCCGGTGGATGCAGCAAACCTCAAAACCCTGTATCTACAGGCGATCAATGGTGTGATCGAGGACATATAGGCCACAGAGAAATCATGGGTGCGGTTCGTGGAGTATTGCTAGATCTCGAAGGCGTGCTCTACCAAGGTGACGCACCAATTGAAGGGGCAATCAAAGCGGTCTCACAACTGCGTGCCGCAGGATTGGGGCTACGGTTTCTAACAAATACCACCACCAAACCACGACGTGACATCGTGGCGCGTATGCAAGCCATGGGCTTCGAAGTAGACATCGCCCATTTCTTCTCCCCCGCCTTAGCCGCAGGGCAAATCTTAAGGGATTCCGGTGTAAACAGACTGTTCCTGGCCGCACCGACTGATCTTGCCCATGACTTCGCGGACTTCGAGCTAGTAGACCATGACGTCCACGCAGTGGTGATGGGCGACCTCTATCTCGATTTCCACTGGACGACGCTCAACCAGGCGTTTCAAATGCTACGCGGAGGTGCCCGCCTATTGGCGTTACACAAAAACCGTTACTGTCGCCGTGGTAACGCTATCGGCTTAGATCTGGGCCCTTTTGTAGCCGCCCTTGAGTACGCTGCTGGGGTCAAGGCAGAAGTGGTTGGCAAGCCCTCTCCCGCGTTTTTTGCTACTGCGGTAGCGAACCTAGGGCTGGAGCCCGACGCGGTGCTCATGGTGGGAGATGACATCGAGGCGGACATTGGTGGCGCTCAGCGAAGCGGCATACGTGGTGTTCAGGTACGCACCGGAAAGTACGATGCAAGTCTAACCCACGATATCACACCCGACGCGATCATCGATTCGATTGCCGAGCTTCCGCAGTGTATTGCCAAATTATCTTCGTTGTGATTCTCTTTTTTCGTTGGTGAGGTTTATAGGGAGTACGCCATGACCATCAAAGTATATCAATACCCACGTTGTAGTACTTGCGTTAAAGCGATAAAGTTCCTCGATCAGCGCAACATCACTTATCGCAGCATCGACATCACCAAACAGCCGCCAAGTAAAATCGAACTCAGGAAAATGTTAGGTTATGTCAACGGCGAAGTTAAACGACTATTTAACACCTCTGGCCAGGTTTATCGCGAACTGGGGTTGAGCACCAAACTGGGTAGTATGAAACCACAAGATGCGGTTGATCTGTTGGCTCGAAACGGCAAACTGGTGAAGCGCCCCTTTGTGTTGACCGAAACAACGGGTGTTATAGGATTCAATGAAAAACAATGGGAGGCTGCCCTAAAGTAAGACCAGCATGTTGTATTGATCCGTCTCCCCCGCACGATGCGTGAATCAGCTACCGGATGCTTTTGCGCTCCCTCCAAGATCGAAGCCCACTCTGCCCAGCCCCGGAAGCTTGATTGCAGGACCAAAGGGGTCAACTCCGAAGCTAAGTCCCAGAAGATTGAGCTCCACACCCTCGGTCCGCGCTGCCAACACTCCTAACAAGCCAAACAGCGAAAGCTGATAGCCGGTCCCACTGGGGGCTCGAGCCCATAGCCCCGCTGGTAGGTAGTCCTTGCCAATGGCCGTCGGCGGTAGGTCGACATTCAGCTCGGGGACCGCCCGCGCTACATGAGCAGTAAAGGTATTGCTGTTCGGCCCAGGCCACAACACATAGTCCAGTGGATAAGGATAAACCTCAACAGCCTGGTAAATCTTTGGAATCACTGCCTGGGCCGCGTCTCCACGAAGCTCGAAGATTAGTTCCGGACGCTGCCCATACCATAGCCTGTCCGGAATTTCTCGTTCCGAGACCACTACCTTTGCGCCCTGCCATGCGCGCCACCCTATCACTTGGTGGACGATGTAGTGATCCGCCTTTTCCAGTTTCGTCGCAATCCAAGTATGAACTCCAAAAACCCCACGCCAGTTGAACGCTCGCGCTGCATAGACTTGCACCAACGCCTCCGAGACTTGGTCCGGTTGCTGAGCAATTTCAGCACTCGCACGGCTCGCAGTGCGCCAGTCCTGACCCATGTTAATATCTCCTTGTACCAAGTAAATAAGGGGGCCCAGCGCCATCAGGCTCACAAACAATAACAACCATCGCGTGAACTTCATTGATCTTTTGACGTTTTCCTTTATCGCTACATGCCCCATGCATGCACTATTGTGCGACACCGATAAGCGCTACTCATGTCAGACTAACCAGACGCGCATGTAGTTCCTCATAGCGGTGACACTTAGGAGGCTCTATTGAACCAACCCGTCCAAGACTGTGTCTACGTGGACACCGGCCCAGGGGTCCGAGCGGCAGTTATATGGCTCCACGGCTTAGGGGTAGACGGTCACGATTTTGAACCTATTGTACCGGAGCTGAGACTACCTGCGAGTCTACCCACCCGATTCATTTTTCCACATGCGCCAATGCGCCCGGTCACAATCAACAATGGCATGGTCATGCGAGCATGGTATGACATTGCTGGATTCGACTTAGAACAACACCAGGACAGCGAGGCCATCCGTGAATCTGCCGAGATCGTTAGGGCGCTAATCGAGGCGCAAGTGGAGCGCGGCATACGTACTGAGAATATTGTACTGGCCGGATTCTCACAAGGGGGAGCTATTGCGCTGTACACCGGATTGCGCTACCCCCAGCCCCTGGCGGGTATCCTAGCGCTCTCCACCTATCTGCCTCTTGCCGACCGCTTAGCCACAGAGGCGCATGACAGCAATCAAAATACTCCCATTATGCTGGCCCACGGCACCGCAGACCCTGTGGTGCCGCTCGAGCTCGGAGTTCTCAGCCAGGATCGATTGGAACAATACGGCTATACTGTCCAT
Source organism: Gammaproteobacteria bacterium (assembly GCA_029861795.1). The sequence goes on from JAOTYS010000058.1 coordinate 7,560, forward strand.
TGGCACACCTATCCAATGCAACACGGCGTGTGCCCACAAGAAATCGCAGACGTCTCTACCTGGTTGCAATCGCGCTTGGGGGGCTAATAATGCCAGGGGTACATTTGGCACTTTACGCTTACTGTTATCGTGGTGTAGGGTAAGCCTAACACCTATGAAAAGAATTACCTGTATTTGGCCGGGGGTGATCGTCGCCGCTTTGCTGGTGGGGCTAGCAAGCCTCTCCAGCGCGAGTACACAACTTCTACCCTCCGAGCAACACCAACAGGCCACAGAGTTGGTGACCCAATTAATGGCGAGGTTCCACTATCGTCGTGCTGCATTAGACGATGCACTATCGTCCAGGGTCATGGATCGATACTTGCAGACCTTGGATCCGAACAAGCTCTACTTCCTCTCCAAGGACATCGCGGTATTTTCCACTCACCGAACCGAGCTAGATGACTCGCTAAGAAATGCTCGGCTGGAACCGGCGTTCGCCATCTTTGACGTCTTTCGCACCAGAGTACGTGAGAGATCGGATCACGCGTTAAAGCTGTTACAGAATCAGTTCGATTTCAAACTGGATGAGAGCTACGTGTTCGATCGCAGTGAATTGAAGTGGGCAAGCGACAAAAAGGCACTCGACGAGATATGGCGCAAACGCGTGAAAAATGACTATCTGGGTCTAGTGCTTGCCGGACAGGAACGCGATGCGATCGTGGACACTTTACGAAAACGCTACAATCGCCTTGTGAGACGGGTCGATCAATTGAATGAAGACGACGTCTATCAATCGTTTATAAACTCGTACACGCTGTCCGTTGAGCCTCACACGGAATACTTTACACCGCGCAACTCCGACAACTTTCAGATCCGCATGAGCCTGTCGCTAGAAGGTATCGGCGCGGTGCTGCAACTCGACAACGAACACACATTGGTTCGGCGCATCGTACCGGGCGGGCCCGCAGACGAGAGTACACTACTGCATTCTGGCGATCGCATTACCGGAGTGGCCCAAGGAGAGAAAGGAGAGGTCGTGGATGTGGTGGGCTGGCGTCTCGATGACGTCGTCGAGCTAATAAGAGGACCGAAAGACTCGGTTGTCCGCCTACAAATTCTACCGAAAGAAACTGGGTTAGAGGGTCCCGCAAATACCATCACGCTAGTCCGCAACAAGATTAAACTAGAGGAGCAGGCGGCCCAAAAATCCCTGTTGGAAATTACTGAGGGAGACATCACCCGTCGCATTGGTGTCATCGTGTTACCCACGTTCTATCTAGATTTCGCCGCGGTTTCACGCGGAGATGAAAACTACCGTAGCACCACCCGAGACGTACGCAGGATCATCAACGAACTCAGCGAAGAAGGTATAGACGGCTTGTTAGTTGATTTGCGAGACAACGGCGGCGGCTCGCTGGCAGAGGCCACCGAGCTAACGGGTTTGTTCATCGAGTCTGGACCGATAGTCCAGGTCAGGGATTCCGACGGCGACATCGATATTAAGCAGGATCCCGATCCAGGGATCGCCTATACGGGACCGCTTGCGGTGCTCGTCAATCGTTTCAGTGCATCGGCATCAGAAATCTTCGCTGGGGCCATCCAAGACTACCGCCGCGGAGTCGTGGTCGGGGAGCCGACTTTCGGCAAAGGGACGGTACAAAATCTGTTTGACTTGGACCGACACCACCGTCAAGACGAATTACGCTTGGGTCAATTGAAAGTCACCATCGCCCAGTTCTTTCGCATCAATGGAAGTAGTACCCAACACCGCGGAGTGGTGCCTGATATTGTCTTTCCAACTGCACTGGATTCTGATGATCAAGGAGAACGCGCGCTGGAAAATGCACTGCCCTGGGCCACCGTACATCCGGCGCAGTACAATCCTCGAGAAGCAATGACAGAGGCCATTGAGGTTGCGCGACAACGCCACAAACTTCGTATTGCGGCCGACCCAGCGTTTCGGTTACTGCTCGAGGAAACCGAAAGCCAAATGGAGGCACGCGATAAAGCCCAGGTGACATTGCTCGAAGCGACTCGGCGAAAAGACCAGGATACCTCGGCCCATGAGCAACGCCAAAGAACTAACCGATATCGAATCGCAGTAGGATTGGCGCCGATCGCGGACACCGCCGAACCCACTGCGGAAGACGGCCCGTCTAGCGATATATTACTTGACGAAACCTCACATATCCTGTCCGACCTTATCGACACATTGCGACAGGATGCCGATACGCTGCGCGCTGCCAATGAAGACGGCGCTGAAATAGCGGTTCAATAGGCCCTAAGCGCCGCCGTTACCCAACTCCCATACGTGTCAACGTTCGCCAGATCAAACGCAGCGAACTCGATAGACCACCAGGTCGACTCACAATCCAGTCATCAATCTCCTTGGCATCGAACCAAGCTCCGTCGTCGATTTCGTCGGACTGCAGTATAAACGGCCCCTCCGCTTCATACCGATAAACCCACACGAACTCCTCACCTGTCTCAGCACAAGCATTGATCTTAAACAACCGAGTTGGCAAATTATCGAGCTTTAACCCTAGCTCCTCATAGGCCTCGCGCATGGTGCAATCATCATAGGTTTCGCCGCTGTCTACATGACCTGACACCGACGAACACCACACACCAGGGTTACAGTCCTTCAATTGACTACGCTTTTGCAGAAATAATTTCCCTTTCCTATTGAACACCAGTATGTGAATCGCCCGATGACGTAGACGCAATCGGTGGACTTCGGCCCTAGTGAGCTGTCCGATGACCTGATCGTACTCGTCAACAATATCGAATATCTCTTTGGGCATAAAAATGTGACACGCAACTCAGGCGTCAACGCATATCGCTACGATGATGGGTGATCAGCGCTGCGAATTAACAGCCTCTTTGGCCACGAACACAGGCACCGTGGCGGACTCCAGTGCCGGTTTCCCCAAAATCATATCGGATACTTTCTCCGCGATCATGATCGTGGGTGCGTTTAGATTACCGCTGACAATGCTAGGCATTATCGATGCATCCACCACACGCAACGCTTCTACGCCGTGGACCCTAGCCTCGCCGTCCACCACCGCCATATCATCGATTCCCATCTTACAACTGCAGCAGGGATGGTATGCGCTCTCTGCATAGGTCCTTACGAATGCATCGATCTCGCCATCTGTCTGAACTTGTTTGCCAGGCCTCAATTCAGGCCCGCGGTATGGATCGAACGCCTTCTGCGCGAAGATTTCTCTGGTAAGACGCACCGCTGCACGCATTTCTTCGCAGTCACTTTCGCTACTCATGTAATTGAATTGAATAGACGGGTGCACCGTCGGGTCACTCGACTTCAATTTGACCCACCCTCGACTAGTGGAGCGCATGGGCCCGACATGCGCTTGAAAACCATGGGAATTTGAGGGGCTAGTGCCATCATAGTTCATGGCGATCGGCAAGAAATGGTACTGCAGATTCGGATGGGGTACGCCCGCTCGGCTCCGGATAAAGGCACCTGCCTCAAAATGATTGCTCGCCCCCTGTCCGGTCTTGAAAAGCAACCACTGCAATCCAATCTTTAGTTTATTGAAAGGCTTGAGCGAACTATACAATGTGATGGGTTGCGTGCATTCGTGTTGAATGTAAACCTCCAAATGATCTTGAAGTTTTTGACCCACTCCAGGCAGATCTACTACTGACACAATATCCAGTCTTGTTAGTTCATCGGCATTACCGATTCCAGAGAGCATCAGAAGCTGAGGGGAATTTATAGCGCCGCCGCTTAGAATCACTTCTCTACCCGCCCGCGCCGTTCTTATCTGCCCACCCTGCATATACTCGATGCCGCGAGCCCGAGTACTGTCGAGCAGTATCCGTCTAGCCAGCGCCTTAGTCTCTACTTTGAGGTTTGCACGTGCTAATGCTGGTCGAAGATACGCCTTGGCTGCACTCCAGCGCTCACCCCTGTGGACCGTCATATCCATCTTGCCGAAACCTTCCTGTTGGTAACCATTCATATCTTCTGTGAATAGATATCCAGCCTGAATACCTGCCTGGATGAAAGCCTCGTATAACGGATTGGATGACTTGCCAGTGGAGACATGTAGCGGCCCTTCTCCTCCACGATATGCGTCTGCCCCCTTTTCCCTGGTCTCAGCACGTCTAAAGTAAGACAGTACGCGCGCATAAGACCATTCAGGCAAGGTGTTACCCGCCCAGCGATCGTAATCCAACGCATTACCGCGCACATAAGCCATGCCATTTATCGATGAGGAACCCCCGAGCACCCTCCCCCGTGGACAATACATCGGTCGGTTGTTCATATGGGGCTCGGGTTCGCTGTGGTAATACCAATTATAACGATCATCCGCCAGCGGATAAGACAACGCACTCGGCATATGGATGTAGATACTTTTATCCAACGGTCCGGCCTCCAACAGCAGCACTTTGATATCGGGTTCAGCCGACAATCGATTAGCTAGCACGCAGCCTGCAGATCCGGCGCCAACGATGATGTAGTCAAAGGTATCGCTGTAACTGGTGTTCATTACTAACCAACGGCTAACGGGTTTCGGCTCAGTGACTACGCTGCAGCGCTCGCATCCCCTTGTCTAGTCCTTCCAAGGTCAATGGGAACATCCGTTGGTCCATGATCTCTTGAATCATTTCAATAGACTGGGTATAGGACCAATACGGTTCCGCTACTGGGTTTAGCCAGATCGCGCGCGGATAGACGGCAAGCAATCGCTGCATCCAGACAATCCCCGCTTCTGCGTTCATGTGTTCTACACCACCGCCCGGATACATGATTTCATAGGGGCTCATGCTGGCATCGCCCACCAACACCACTTTGTGATCGGAGCCGTAAGTGCGGATGATATCCAGTGTCGACATCTGCTCGCTGTGACGGCGGCGATTGTCTCTCCATACCGTCTCGTAAACACAATTATGGAAATAGAAATACTCTAGATGTTTGAACTCTGATCGCGACGCGGAAAACATTTCTTCGCATATGCGTACGTGGTCATTCATAGACCCTCCGACATCCAAAAACAACAACACTTTGGCCGCGTTGTGGCGCTCTGGGATCATTTTTAAGTCTAGCAAGCCCGCGTTTTTGGCGGTGGCATGGATAGTGTGGTCTAGATCCAGCTCCTCAGCAGCGCCCTCTCGCGCAAACTGTCGCAGCCGACGCAACGCGAGCTTGATATTGCGCGTACCGAGCTCCACGGTATCATCCAGATTGCGAAACTCGCGTTTGTCCCACACCTTCACAGCGCGTCGATTGCGCGAACCCTCCTGCCCGATACGCACGCCCTCCGAGTTGTAGCCGTACCCACCAAACGGTGATGTGCCACCGGTGCCAATCCACTTGCTGCCACCCTGGTGACGTTTCTCCTGCTGTTCTAGCCGTTCGCGCAAAGTCTGCATCAGCTTTTCCCAACCGCCCAACGATTCGATGCGCTGTTTTTCTTCTTCGCTCAAACGCAACTCCGTCTGCCGGCGCAGCCACTCTAACGGAATCTCTCCGATCACCGCATCGAACAACTCCTCTAGTCCTTTGAAATAGGCACCGAACGCCTTATCGAACCGATCATAATGGCGCTCGTCTTTGACCAAGGTGGCGCGGGCAAGATAGTAAAACTCGTCCACACTATAGTCTGCGACACGCTGTGACAACGCCTCCAGCAATGTTAGATACTCGGTGGTCGACACCGGCACATCGACCTCACGCAGCTTGTAGAAAAAATCAACGAGCATTACGTCGGTTTAGGAATACAAGCCTCTCGAACAAGTGCACATCCTGTTCATTTTTAAGCAACGCACCATGCAACGGTGGAATAATCTTTCTTGGGTCGTCGCTTCGCAATGCATCTGCGGGAATGTCTTCCGCGACTAGAAGCTTGATCCAATCCAACAACTCTGAAGTCGACGGCTTTTTCTTGAGTCCGGGCACCTCCCGCACCTCGAAGAACGATCGCAAAGCCTCGTCCAATAAATTCTTTTTTAAATCCGGGTAGTGCACCCGCACTATGCGAGTCATAGTCCCGCGATCGGGAAATCGGATGTAGTGAAAGAAGCATCGGCGCAAAAATGCATCAGGCAGCTCTTTTTCGTTATTGCTGGTAATCACAATGATGGGCCTGTGCTTGGCGTTGATCACTTGTTTAGTTTCGTAAACAAAGAATTCCATCCGATCGAGTTCCTGCAACAGATCGTTTGGAAATTCAATGTCTGCCTTATCGATCTCATCGATCAACACGACCGGCTGTACGTCGTACTCGAACGCCTCCCACAACCTACCCTTCAGTATGTAGTTGGCAATATCATGGACCCGTTCATCTCCGAGCTGGGAATCACGCAAGCGAGCCACCGCGTCGTACTCATAGAGCCCTTGCTGTGCCTTGGTTGTGGATTTGATGTGCCATTGAATAAATGGGCGACTAAGCGCCGTTGCAATTTCTTCCGCGAGCTGGGTCTTTCCTGTGCCTGGCTCGCCTTTCACCAACAACGGTCTTCCCAGTGTGACCGCCGCATTAACCGCCATCATTAAATCATTGGTAGCGACATAGGTGTCTGTACCACGGAATCGATTCTCAGACATATGTAACCATCCTTTTTACCTGTGTTATCTCGTCAAGTTCCGCGAAAACACCGTGAAGCACGGTATTCTAATGGGTGAATATACCTTTTGCTTATAACGCGGTTCGCGTATTTTGCCGGTCTTGGTGACGTTCTAGGGCCAGCTGAATCAGCTGGTCGATCAATTCCGAATAGCCAATACCCGTGGCGTCCCACAACTTTGGATACATGCTGATGGGTGTGAAGCCCGGAATGGTGTTTATCTCATTGATATAGATTCTCTTATTATCGGTTCCCACGAAGAAATCTACCCGCGCCATGCCTGCTGCGCCCACCGCCATAAACGCGTCGATGGCAAGCTGGCGAACCTTGTCGCTGATTTCGGCCGATACCCGTGCCGGAATGATAAGCTCTGAATTGTCGTCGATATACTTGCCGTTGTAGTCGTAAAACTCATTTCCGGGCACAATCTCTCCCAGTATCGATGCTCTAGGTTCATCATTGCCCAGTACTGAACATTCCACTTCTCTACAGTCCACTGCGGCCGCTTCCACAATGATTTTTATGTCGAAACTCGCCGCTTGATCCATCCCCTCGGTGAGCTCGTCCGTGCTGTGAATCTTTGACACTCCGACGCTAGAACCCAAGTTCCTCGGCTTCACAAAGATCGGATAAGCAAACCGAGACTCAATTTCCCGACGCAACCCCTCGGGGTCGTCACGCCAACGCTTGCGCGTCAGGGCCAGATAATCGAGCTGCGGAAAACCTTCCCCACGGAAGGCGCGTTTCATCATCTCCTTGTCCATACCCACCGCCGACCCCACCACTCCAGAACCGACATAGGCAATGCCGGCAAGCTCGAACAATCCTTGAATAGTGCCGTCCTCGCCATAAGGGCCATGCAAGATCGGAAAAAGCACATCGATGTCACCAGCCAACCCCTCCATACTGATTGAATCCAAGGCGATCAACCCGCGATCAGCCGTGTAGTTCAGCATCACCGGTGACGCTCCGGTATCGCTCACTTCGTTCGCTTGCAACGCCCTCAGAGCGTCCTTCGCCAGCAGCCACCTGCCCTCCTTGGAGATGCCGATCATTGTTACCTCGTACCGTTCCTTGTCCACCGCTTGGAGCACCGATCGGGCGGACATAACCGATACTTCGTGCTCACAGGAGCGCCCCCCAAACAATATTCCTAGACGTATTTTCTGGGCCATTTGGTTTATATCTAATGAGAGGGCATTGATTGTACTATCGTGCGAGTCACCAATGTGGGTGACGCGGACGCAATATTACGACAATATTGTGACCAGAAGATGGCGACAACGGTACACCCATGAGATCATGAGCTATTCCATAAATTCCATAATCGAATCAGTCAGTGC
>JAOTYS010000427.1 GCA_029861795.1 Gammaproteobacteria bacterium
CAGACGAAATGCTCAGTTTAGTACTGGCCGCGGAACCTAAATTCGTAAACGAGTTGTTGTCCGAGGACGAGGCAGTGCAGCAGGCTATGGCTGGGGAACATGATAGCCCTGTGGTACTGGCTGATGCGCAGGACAACCCAGGGGCTGGCGCTACCTCCGACACCGTAGGCGTTCTTGACGCCTTGGTTCGCAACAAAGCGCACGGCGCGGTGATTGCCTTGGTCAACGATCCGCAAGCCGCAGCGAGTGCCGCCGCTGCCGATGTGGGCGCTGAAATTGAACTCTCGCTCGGTGGGAAATCCGGTCAGGCCAACCAAGCGCCCTACCACGCCAAGTTCCGTGTAGTGGGTATAGGTGACGGACGTTTCACCTGCACCGGGGAGATGTATCGCGGAGCGAAAACCGAGCTTGGGCCCATGGCACTGCTAAGGGTTTGCGATGACCAGAGCGATGTCCATGTCATCGTGGGGAGTGAACGATTTCAATGCTTGGACCAGGCGGTGTTTCGTCACCTTGGGGTAGAACCCAAGGCGCAACGTATCCTGGTGGTCAAGAGCACGGTACACTTTCGCGCAGACTTTGAACCCATCGCGGCGAAGGTGCTCGTAGTTGAGTCACCAGGAGCTAATCCTTGCCGCCACACCAACCTCGCTTACCAACGACTACGAAACGGAGTTCGTCTCGAGCCCTTGGGGCCTGTGCACACTGGTTGAGCTGAAGGTTCGTTTTATGTGCTATCGATTCCCACACTCCAACTATGCTCAGTTATTTTACTAAACGCATCGGCCTCGCCGTACTGATCATCGTCATCGCGGTCACGCTTCTTTACAGCATGATTCACATGGTGCCTGGGGACCCAGTGCGAATCCTGCTGGGACCACGCGCAACCCCTGAATTGAGAGAAATGCTGTATGCCAAGATGGGCCTCGACAAACCACTGGCGATACAGATCATTAATTTTTTCGGCGACTTGTTGCGCGGCGACCTTGGTATTGACGTGTTTACCCAACGGCCAGTGTCTGTGCTCGTCTTTGAGCAGCTACCTCACACTCTTATCCTAATCTTCGCTGCTATAGCATGGGCCGCCGCTCTAGGCATCCCTCTTGGATGTTATTCCGCACTGCATCGCAATACTTTGATCGACAAGATTAGCGGTGTTTTGTCGGTAAGCTGCATTGCTATCCCATCTTTTGTCGTGGCGCTCTATGTCTTGCTGTTATTTGCGGTGACCCTCAAATGGTTACCCGCAATCGGTGCGGGTGAACCAGGAGACATCGGCAGTCGTATTTCTCACTTGATATTGCCGGCCTTCGCAATCGGACTCAGTTGGGTCGGCTACATCGCGAGGTTAGTGCGGGCATCTATGCTGGAGGTGCTTGGAGAAAACCACGTGCGCACCGCCCGTGCCTTTGGCCTGCCAGAACGAACCATCATATTTCGCTATGTATTACGCATCGCGATACTACCGACCATTACCATCCTAGGCGTCGGTATTGGTTTCTTACTATCCAGTGCAGTTTTCGCGGAGATCGTATTCGCCAGACCGGGCATCGGCAAGCTGATTTTTGATTCCGTAACAACGCGCAACTATCCAGTAGTCATGGGGTCTGTGCTGGTCACCACTGTACTGTTTGTGATCAGCACAACACTCTCTGATCTGGTTAACGCAATCTTTGACCCACGTCTTCGAGTTGAGAAGTAAATGGCGACGGTCTCCGTTGATGTCAGCCCGCGACCAAGCCTGAACACTTGGTACCTACTACTGCGTTCCGCCAAACGCGTGCTGCGCGAGCCCCTAGGACTGCTTGGCATGGTCTTGGTATTTGTGATTGTGGCGAGCGCCATAGGCGCGGACTGGATCATTCCTTACGACGCCAACAAGATCAACGTCATTGAACGCATGCAGCCACCTTCGGTGAGTCACTGGTTGGGCACCGACCAACTTGGTCGAGATATTTTGTCTCGCGTCATTATGGGTGGTCGCGTTGCGCTGGAGGTAGCGCTTGTGTCCATCGGCGTGGCCCTGAGTATTGGCCTTTTATTGGGAATGTTAGCCGGATTCGGTCCCCGTTGGCTGGACAATTTTCTTATCCTGGTGTTCGACACGGTACGATCTTTTCCCACCATCATGTTTGCGCTCGCTGTGGTTACGCTGGTTGGGCCCAGCCTCGAAACCGTTGTGCTGATTGTTGTCATCACATCCATTCCAGTTTATGGGCGCGTGGTGCGCACCCAAACACTGGCGCTAAAGAACAACGAGTTCATTTTGGCCGAACGTGCAATGGGAGCAGGGTTGGGGCGTATATTGGGGGTGCATATGTTACCCAATGTCATCGGACCGCTACTTATTCTAGCGAGCATGGATATTCCCTTTGTCATCACTATTGAAGCGGGGCTCAGTTTTCTCGGTATGGGCGTACGACCACCCACACCAAGTTGGGGTACCATCCTGAACGACGGGTATTCCTTTATAAGAAACTCCCCTTGGCCGGTTATCGCAGGAAGCATCCCCCTTGTTCTGACCACACTGGGGTTTACTTTTCTCGGTGAGACCTTGCGTGACATCTTCGACCCCAAGCTGAGGAAGGGTTTGTGAGCACTCACATCAACGACAATGTATTAGATATTCGCAATCTTTGCGTCGACTTCGTGACGGAGCGCGGACGTGTACATGCGCTACGAGACGTCAGCCTCGCCGTACCAAAAGGCAAGATTGTCGGTGTCGTCGGTGAAAGTGGCTGTGGCAAATCAACCCTGATCTATTCCATCGTACGATTACTCGCAGCGAACGCAGACACTATGACGGGCGAGATAATATTTGAGGGTCGCGATGTGCTGAAGCTTTCCCAGGATGAGATGCGCGCCATCCGTGGCGATCGTTTATCGATGGTTTTTCAAGATCCGATGACGGCACTCAATCCGGTACTGTCCATCGGTACACAAATGATCGACATTCAATACCGGCAAAACAGCACCAATGTTGAAAAACGCAAGCGCGCCATTGAAATGCTGAGCAGAGTGGATATACCCGATCCCGAATCTCGGCTTAGGGCTTATCCTCATCAATTCTCCGGTGGGATGCGTCAACGCATCGCCATCGCCATGGCGTTGCAGGCAGAGCCTACGCTACTGATCGCGGATGAACCCACCACTGCATTGGACGCAACCCTGGAAGTCCAAATCATTCATCAGTTGCATCATCTCCAGCACAGCATGCACTGCTCCATTCTTTTTATCTCCCATCATCTCGGGGTCATCGCAGAACTTTGCGACTATGTGGTCGTGATGTACGCAGGTGAGGTGGTTGAGCACGGTTCAGTGCGCGACATTTTCAATAACCCTCAGCATCCATACTCTCAGAAACTACTTGAATGTGATCCTGCCCGCATCCCCGAACGAACACGAGGTCTTCCGACTATCCCCGGTGAAATTCCTGACCTGGTTGAAGTACCGCAGGGATGCATATTCAGAAACCGTTGCTCCCAGGCCTTTACCCCTTGTGGAACCATCCGCCCGGTGACTATCGAAGCATCCACAGGACACGCCGCCGCCTGTCATCTGGTAAACCAAGCGCAAAACCAGTGACTCCTCTGTTAGAAGTTGCCGACTTGCGGGTTCGCTTCCGAGCCAAATCTTCCCTGACGGCGCTGCTACAACGAGATAAGGACCCCTACATCGACGCAGTGGCTGGTGTTTCCTTCAGTATTAAAGAAGGGGAAACCTTCGGCCTTGTCGGCGAAAGTGGTTCCGGCAAGACGACACTTGCTCGCGCGATTACCGGACTAGTGCAATCCCAACAAGGCTCGATCCGTTATCAAGGCGAAGAGCTTCGTGGCAGATCCGATAGCGACATGCGTAAACACCGAGCCGAGATTGCGATGATGTTTCAAGACCCGGTTGGCTCCCTGAGTCCGCGCATGACTATCAAGTCTCTGCTCACTGAACCGTTTAAGATCCACAATCAGCGAGACCGCGACCTCCACATCGAAGCGAAGCGTTTATTGAATATGGTGGGGCTGCCCGGCGACTTCATGAGTCGGTATCCACATCAGTTAAGCGGTGGGCAGGCACGCCGTGTTGGTGTTGCGCGGGCACTTGCATTGTCGCCAAAACTAATCATCGCGGATGAACCCACCGCGGGGCTTGATGTGTCGGTGCAGGGCGAGGTGCTTAACCTGCTCGCCAAACTG
>JAOTYS010000428.1 GCA_029861795.1 Gammaproteobacteria bacterium
TAAAGGTTCTCTGGATAACCCAGAAGTCTTCGGGCCGTTGCCTGCTCGTAGATGCTACCCAGACAAGAGACGACCCCTAGCTCCCAGGCACGCAACTGCATATAGGCCGCCGTCTGACCGGCGTCGAAGAGGATGGTTTCAGTCTCACTGGGTGGCGGAGTAATGATTGCGACGCTGAGGGCGGACTCCCCAACAAAATCGATGTAAGGCCCGGCGGCAGTCAATGCCTTGAGGATTGCTGGGTCGGTGATCGCGATAAAGTGCCAGGGTTGGGAGTTTCGTGCCGAGGGGGCGCGACGACCGGCATGCAGGATCGAGCGGATCACCTTTGGGGGTAAGGACTCCTCGGCATATTGTCGGACCGCTCGCTTGGTCTTAATGGCTTGATTTACGTCCATCTTTGTTCCCTTCGAATATGCGATAGTAGCGCACATGAGTGTTGCCACCTCAGACTCTGGTGCGTCGAGTCCCGGGCGACGGAAATAGTTGTATATGGTGGTTCTTTACTGTGAACGCGTTGGGGTCGGTATATGGGCTGAACCTGTCAATGCGCCAACGAATAGTGCATTTCTCATTGCTGCCTTGAGCGAAGCTAGCGCCGCCCATTGATATGTCGATGACCGGCTTGGGTGCCATGGTAGCTTTGCCGTCCGCGCCCAAGTAGGATTAAATCGCAGAACGTTTGTCGATAATCTGCCAGAGAGCGTTATGAAGACGATCGCACTTGGTGACACGACAATTTCAAGAATTGTTGAGCTAGAAGTGCCCTACCTACCTGCTTCGGTGCTCTTTCCAGATTCTACACCCGAGGCCTTGAATTCTCATCGTGAATGGCTTGAGCCGCGCTTCCTCACCAAGGAAGAGATGTTTGTACTCAGTTTCCATACCTATGTTGTGCGCACCGGCCATCATACGATTTTGGTCGATACATGTATTGGCAACGACAAGCATCGGCCCGACTACCCTGGCTTTCATATGCGGGATGGATCGTATCTCAAGGACCTCACACATTATGGGGTCGCTCCAGAGGACGTGGATTTCGTGATGTGCACCCATTTGCACGTGGACCATGTCGGATGGAATACGCGTCTTCAGGACGGCAAATGGGTTCCGACCTTTCCCAACGCCAAATACCTTTTTGCCCGCAAGGAGTGGGAGTTCTGGAAAAAGGAACTAGAGACGAACGGATCAAATCTCGAGGACGACAGCATTGCCGATAGCGTCGTGCCAATCGTAGAAGCCGGCGCCGCCGTATTGGTTGAGACCGATTACGCCATCGACGATGAGGTCTGGTTGACACCGTCACCCGGCCATACACCAGGTCATTATTGTGTACACCTTGCCGGCGGCGGAGACGAAGCGGTCATGACGGGGGACGTGCTCCATAGCCCGGTGCAATGTGCGGAGCCTGATTGGAACAGCACATTTTGCGTTCTGGCCGACCAAGCACGGGCGACACGGCGCGGTCTCTTGGAAAAATATGCGGACACGAATGTCACGATCTTGCCCGCACATTTCCCGACGCCAACAATTGGGCGATTCATCGGTGCCGGAGACACATGGCGGTATCAGATGTTGGAAGATTAGATCTGCAGTTGGTGTCATTTCCGAGAAATCAGATTCCGGAAACTGGCACGATTTCCACATCGCAAATCAGGGCTATATCGCCAATACCATGTTCTGCGTCTATTTGGAAAAATCGTCACCGAGCCCATTTTATTTTAAATCGGCCAAAACCCGGAAGTTGAGTGATTTCGAAATCGACTCATTAAATGTCAAGAGTTACATTCCGTAGTTGGTGATGAGCGGAGATTCCAATGAGCAATCAACAAAAGACAACTGGCGGCTGCATGTGTGGCGAGGTGCGCTACGAGGCCATCGGAGAACCTCTACATATCGGTTACTACCACTGTCATAGCTGCCGGCACCATACCGGTGCGCCAGCGGCCGCCGTGGTCGTGTTCGAAACCGACAAAGTTTGTTTCACTCAGGGTGACCGAAGTATTTACAACTCCTCACCTGGGATCGGACGTGGGTTTTGCGGCCAGTGCGGCACAACTCTGACTTGGGAAGGTCGCGGTAGCATCTCCCTCCAAATCGGTACATTGGATGATCCTAATAATCATGTTCCAACTCTGCACTGGTACTACGAAGAGCGAATCCCCTGGTTCGAAGTTGCCAGTGATCTGCCGCGTTTGAAAGACTGACCTCCCCAAAAAAGTCAAGGGTCAGAGTACTTGAACCTCTGCTAAGCGGTCATATAAACGAGCAGTAGATCAGACTCGTTGTCAATTGTTCTCCACCTGCCAGCAGGATGCTTTTTCGGAAAAAGTTAAACCACTCATTCTTAAATGCACACATGAGGATCAAATAAATTGGTACAGCGACTGGAAAATCCGGCAGCAAAGATAGAACTTGGCTACTGGGCAATTCGTGGCCTGGGACAACCCATTCGATTTCTTCTCGCGTTCGCCGAGGCGCCGTTCTCCGAAGTCCGGTTAGGTGCCAATCCAGACGGCACCCTGATCACCGACAAGTCGGTTGAATCCGCGGACTGGGATGAGCACAAAAAGACGATTGAGTTTCCGTTCCCCAATCTCCCCTATCTTATTGATACATCCGGCCCAAACGAACTACGTCTAACCCAAAGCAATGCCATCCTTCGCCATCTTGGGCGCCGCTTTGATCTCTATGGCGACTGCGAGTCGGATCGTGCTGCAATCGATGTGTTACAGGATGAGGCCTATGATTTCCGTAACCGGATCATCGAGACTACCTACGTAGAGGCGACCGAATATCCTGACACCCTCGCCGAGTTCATCGCCACAGCTATCCCTCGATAGGTTGATCGCTTCGAGCAATACCTTAAGTCGACTGGTACCAACTGGCATTTCGTCGGTGAGCGTATTTCGCTGGTGGATTTCAGCCTCTATGAATTGATCTGGCAAACCAGCGTGATGGTCCCTGGTTCTATCACTGACAATAACCGGCCGAGTCTATTCGCGTTTATCGAATCATTTGCGAATATTCCTCAGATAGCCGACTACATGTTACAAAGTTCGTACATCGAGCGGCCGATCAACAGCGTATGGACGGCCTTTAAATAGCCGAGACATACTGGGGTCAGTTGCAGGAGAGGACAATCAAGGGGTTTGAGACTTGAACAATTTGTTTTTGGAGCGGTGTTATGCTGCGCTTTTGTTGTTCACTATAAGTTAGCTGTTAATGGATAAAACACAATGTAGAGATGTTCTCATATACCTATTTCCAAGCTTCGGAAGCTACTGGGAGGACGAGGATATAAATAGAGAAGACGATGGTTCGTTTACTGCACATGGTTTGTTGAGCTCGTTTTTTTTCTTCTACAAAGCGCAACACTTAATTTTCGATGAGAAAACAATTAGCGAACTTGCAACGAAACTAGAAGAAATTGTGTCCGCAGATCCAAATGATGAATCAGATGTTGCGAATGCAATTTGCACATCCTTCTTAGAGCTTATCGATGAAAACAGGGAAGGTAAAGTACTGGAAAAACATCTTGGGATGGAATGCTTGAAGTTTCTGGAAGCAATGCGAGGCTATGATGGCAGCTAACAATGTGCTTGCAGTCGGATGCTCCACTCATACCTTGCTCAGCGCCGCTAAAGCGCGACGTCAGCTCTTTCGACAGTAGGGGTTCAAATGGTAAGTAAAAAATCTGAAACGCTTTCGCCCGTTTTATATCTGCCTCATGGAGGAGGACCCTTGCCACTTCTAGGTGATGCGGGCCATAAGGATTTGGTTGTTTTCCTGAAGGGAATAGTGACCAAACTAGGCGAGCCGTCAGCGATTTTAGTCATCAGTGCTCACTGGGAAGAAGATCAACCGACGATAACGAGTGGAAGCCATCCGGAGATAATCTATGATTACTATGGTTTTCCTGCAGAAGCTTATGAAATTCAATACGCTGCACCCGGTGACCCGCGGTTAGCAAAAGAAGCGCTTAAACTGATAGAAGCCAACGGAATTCAAGCGAGGCTTGATGAGCGGCGTGGTTTTGATCATGGGTTGTATGTGCCGCTCAAGCTGATGTATCCGAAAGCGCAGATTCCCTGCCTCCAATTATCATTACTCAAGCATTTAAATCCCGCAGCGCATATTGCACTTGGAAAGTCTATCGCAGCTTTACGAAAGAAAAAGGTATTG
>JAOTYS010000429.1 GCA_029861795.1 Gammaproteobacteria bacterium
AAAAGAACATTGATCTGCTGTGTTCGGGCAACGTCGATCTCTTTATCAAGCACGCGCGGACGACTCTGCAGATGGAAGAATAGATGCACGCGTCGTCCTACGAAAACATGCAAAAATGCTATGACCGCTACCTCAAGCGGTCGCCCATTTATGCTCGCGAGCAGATTGTCGTACTAGACGTCGGCTCGGCAGATATAAATGGCAGTTATCGAGAAATATTTTCCTACCCGAAGATTCGTTACTGGGGCTTAGATCTCACGGAAGGTGCAAGCGTAGACTTGGTCTTGCGGTCCCCTTACGAAATTCCCGTTGCGGACGGTTTTGCAGACGTCGTGATATGCGGGCAAATGTTTGAGCACTGTGAGTATTTCTGGTTGGTCTTCCAAGAAATGCTCCGCGTGCTGAAGGCAGAAGGTTTTCTTTTTTTGATCGCTCCTTCGTCTGGCCCCATTCATCAATACCCTGTCGATTGTTATCGCTTCTATCCCGACTCTTACAAGGCACTCGCGAAGCTAAACAATTGCTATCTTGTTGATTCTTGGCTCGACGATCGAGGGCCATGGAAGGATCTTGTCGGTATTTTCTCTAAGGAAAAGAAAGAGAAGTGGACTGATACTACAGAAATAGGTAAAAGTGAGGGAGATCACTCGACTTCAAGTAACGGAAATTCGCAGGCGTGTGCTTCCCTAAATTATAACAATGATCCGGAGGTTAACGTCATGTCCGGATCGTGTAGTTATCTGGAATTACTTCGCATTATTCATGAAGAATTGGCGCCTGAATTCTATGTTGAAATCGGAGTCAAGAATGGCGCGAGCTTGCGATTGGGTAAGTGCTCTGCGATCGGTATCGATCCTGCACCGGAACTATCTTCCGAGCTACCCGATAATGTAAAGGTTTTTCGCAGAACGTCTGATGACTTTTTCGAATTCGATGCGCCGCAAGTGATAACGAGAAAGATTGACCTTACATTTATAGATGGAATGCACAGGTTCGAATACGCACTACGGGACTTCCTTAATGTCGAACGCTTCTCGTCTTCCGGATCCTTGATCGTTGTCGATGATATCTTTCCAAATGACGCGATTCAGGCAAAGCGCGTAAGGGAAAGTCGCGTCTGGACCGGAGACATATGGAAGCTGCTTGATTGCCTAGCCACGTGTCGTGGCGATCTCATATTGATCCCCGTGAATACTCTCCCAGCGGGTAGCCTGTTGGTCGCTAGCCTCGACCCAGCGAATAGAGTACTAACAGAGCGGTACAACTATATTGTCAGCGAGTTCCTGAAGGGAGACAGTGATGGCCCTCCTAGAAGGATCCTCGATCGTAACAATGCGCTTGAGCCAGAAGACGCACGAATTATTTCCTTGTTACATATATTGCGCGATTGCCGCAAACGGGGCCTAGGAGACCAAGTGATTCGAGAGCGACTCGAACCGTTTTCGAAGGAATTTACGATCTCCGATGAGCCAGCGCGATAGGAGTCGGAGGGGAGGTCGGGTTTGCGGATTTGAGCGGGTGATTCACGGTCTTCCGAGAAGATGCCGGCATTGAGGTGGAATGTGACCGAGAAAATGGGTCGGTCTCACCATTTTTTCGTATCGACGGCCTTTGATAGCCTCATATTCCTCGGCGAAGCGCTGCCACGGATGTTCTGATATTAGCACGTTGGTCGCGACTCCTCCGTGAAACTGATGGAAAGTCGCTTCACCCAGCAGCATCACGGGCTTGATATCGGGCCGCTCCATTGCGCGGTTGAAAAAATCCAAATTTAACAGGCCGCCTCCGGGAGATTGGAAGCGTTCGTCGAATCCCCCCAGTTGCAGAAAGGTCGACTTACGCAGGGCTACGCAGTTGCTTTCCGCTAGGTCAAAAAAGAAACCCGACCCACTCGAGGGAGCTACCGATGAGATCCGAAACAGTTCGTAGCCGTTCTCTTTCCAGGCCGTTGTCTCGAGTAACACGTCTTCAACACGCTGATCATATCCCTCCGCCATAGATGTATTCTGTATGGCAAGCCCGATATGCATCGCCAGCGTATATACGAACGGATTTTCGAAAGCTCGTGCTGCTTTGAGTGTGTAGGCCAAAATGCCTGGCGAAAGAATGCGCGCCCCATCGATGAGGCAAACGAGTAGATCGGCCGAAGCCTGTTCGACGGCACGATTTAGTGCGCCTGCAGGTGACTTACTTTTCGTATCGTGATAGAGGTACCTGAAGTCGTTGCCGAACCTCCACACCTGCTTCTCATCCAACGGCTCCGTTGAACCGTTATCCACGGCAATCACTTCGACCTGATCGGAGTCTATGTCGCGCTGATAATCACCTGTCAGAGAATAGAGCGTACGCTGCGCTTCTCGTCGCATATTGAAAAAGTTTACGACCACTGAGATTTTCGGTGTCGTCATGCTGTCGGAGTCCATGGTTTGTTCGCGATATCGTAGAAGTCGTAAGCTTTTCGTCGCTCCGAGGAGCGCTCAGGATACCTGAGGATTGTACACATTTATTTGAACTAAGAGTCAGCGTATCTGCGCGGTATTGAGAGACAGCCAGGGGCGCGGTTATGGGTGGCGTTACCCGAGGGTGCAAATCGACCGTTAGACCGACGCCCGAGAAATAGTTATGACACGATGGATAGGGTCACGTTAACGTGCTACCCGATGACCATTTTCTGGGACGTGCTTGGGACCACCAGGAATTGCCGGGAACGTACCCATCAAGCGCCATGCATGTGCTCAAATCGCTAACTCCGTCGAACGGTAATCAGGTGCGAAGTCGCTACTCGAGATCTCAGTATGCTGCTTTGTAAGTATTTTGTATTCATTCACTTCCCGCGCACGGGGGGCACATTCATTCGGGAGACGCTGGCAAGGCACATTCCAGACGACTGGGAGGTAACCGTTAGTCCGGGCCATGCAACCGTGCGCGAAATTTCAACGAAGTACAGCGCTGTTCCGCGATTCGGGTTTATTCGCAATCCCTGGGACTGGTACGTATCGCTGTATTCAGGGTGGCGTGCAGTGTCGGCAAAAGACCCAAGCGCGTTTCGGGGGCATGTGATCGAGAAGGTCGTGGCGGTAAGCTCTGACAACTCTTTTAAAACGATAATTGGAAACATGCTTCGGTTCCCGCCCCTGGAAAAGGAAGGTATTGGACCGATGACATGGCTCTACATGAATATGTACGGTCTTACACCAGAAAACCTTGAAAGAGATCCGGAGAACCTCACGATCAAGAAGTTCGAGGGAATACGCGAGAATATTATCGAGATGCTAACAGCAGTCGGTGCACCCGTATCTCGGGCCTTGAAAGATGCAGTACAGCATGACCCGCCAACGGATACCTTTGAGCGGACAAGCTATCAAGACTATTACGACGATGAACTGCGAGCATTGGTTGCGCGCAAGGACCGCGCGATACTTCAGAAGTACAGTTACTCGTACGACTGAACCCTGGACACGCCTGCGAGGACTCAGAAGAGGAGGATGAAAATATTAGTGAGATACCTTCTCCTCGCCGCATGTGCATGCCGTTCAGCTAGCCCGCAGTGGGAATTTTGTGAGTTGCATGGTAACGCGAAGAGTCTTGTATAGGCTAACAAAGCGGGTCAGTCGTTTCGTGCGCTGGACTCATTCTGCCTATCGGTTCACCGAGCCTGTTACAGCCCGTTTCTCTTGTGTGATTGTCAATAAATTAGGGTTGGGCAGCAAGCTCCATACCAGCGGCAACGAGTTTCCTCTAACGAACGTTCGATAATTTTCATTCCGTGGTTTTCAGCTCAACCATATTTCTGTTTGGTTTCCTGCCCGCTGTCGTGGCTCTCTATCTCGCATTGCATCTTGTGACGCGGTCTACGTCACTCCAGAATGGTCTGCTCTTGCTCGCAAGCCTTATCTTTTATGCATGGGGCGAAACATTCTATGTCCTGCTCATGCTTGCGTCGATCATTGTGAACTATGTGTTCGGGTATACGCTAAATTGTGTCCGTCGCGCGTGGTTATCCCGCGTGGTTCTGCTTGTGGCGATGGGTTTCAATCTGGGCATTCTGGGAATATACAAGTATGCAAATTTCATCGTCGATAATCTGAGCAGCTTTATGCAGTTCGCGGGTCTGCCGGGTGTAGAGCTGGCGCCCGTACACCTCCCGATAGGGATATCGTTCTTTACATTTCAGGCGGTGT
>JAOTYS010000430.1 GCA_029861795.1 Gammaproteobacteria bacterium
GCGAAACCAGACGCAAAAATCCATCTGACGCGCCGCCAGGCGGAGAACTCCCGTGCGGCGATCAAGACCACCAACATCATCACCCGCATGCAGCAATTTGCACTGGCGGAACCGGATGAAAACGGTGATCTCTACTACACGTACGAGAACGGCAAGAAACGCCATGTATCTCCCATGACCCGTGAGCATCCGCTTGAGGTATCCATCACCGATGGAAGCCCTCGGGTCAAGAGGGGGGCGTCTATATCTTCTATACGCACCTTCACCTTCTTCAAAAACGCTTCCAGTGCCGCCGGCTCTATCTTTTCGAAATCAACACCCCACACAAATGCATCCTTGTTCTTGTGCAGCTCATGGAACTTTGAAAGCTCGGGCATCTCGTACACGCACGGCGGACACCAGGTTGCCCAGAAGTTCAACACGACCCATTGACCGCGATGATCGGACAGGCGACGTTCGACACCTTCCAGGTCTCGCAGAACGAGATCAGGTTGAGCACTACTAGTTGCCGGTAGTCCGATCGCGACCATCAGCAGCACGACCATGACTTTGCGCGATACAGGCAGCGTCGATGTCATGATCAGTTACCCGTTGCTGCGACTTTCCTCTTCGCTTCATCCAGCTTGGACACCAGTTCTGAGGATCGGACGTAGCCCATGATTCGCTCGCCCGTATCGGAAATTGTCATGGGGGTGCCGGTCAGGCCAAGCTCGCGGGCCAGCGCCATCTGTTCGTCCACGGGATGATCGCAATCGCGTTTGTCAGGCGTCACGCCCAGCTTCGCCTTCGTCATTTCTTTCTGCTGATTGTCTCACCATTCGAACCGCTCCTTCCGACGAGCAATAGCAAGGGGTGTCGAACAGCATCACTGGTATTTCGGCAACATGCCTCACGTTGCCGGCGCGTCGCAGGGCGATACGCATAGCATCATCGCGTTTTTGCGTTGGTCGCAGGCACTACCGATGCGAACCCGCAGCGAATTCTTTGAAATATCAGAGCGTTGAAATCTATTGGCGTCCCCAAGGGGATGCGTTCGTATTCCGGCAAGCCATTCCGGCAAAGCTGCCGGGCGGGTGAGTGGCGCGCGTTTGTTTCATCCGAAAATACTCAATAGAATCAATGTGCTCCTATTTCCGGGATCCACAGGACTCCAGGTCAACCGGAACCAGGACGATTCGTGCGCCGGAAATGCAGAAAATCGTCAAAGGCTGCGATATTCCTTCAGCTTTCGCTGCTGCCGACAAGTCGATCACGCGGTCGCTGTCGCGCTAGGTCGAGTCACTGAGGAGGGGGCTGGTGAGGTCACCTCCTCGTGGTTCTTCTATCTTGTTGCGATTCCGCATTGATGCCACAAGTATGGCCGGGCTGGATCAGTGAGAGGAAATATCCTGGAATCGGCTGCAGGAAACGCCAATAAGGAATAGAAGACGGAAAACGACTGTCTTTTTACACATCTTTATATATCTGCTTTTTCTCTCGAACCGGATCGAGCAATGACAGATCGCCAGAGACCACGTCATTGCCTTTGGGGAACGGTGGTCTCGCTTCCATTCCCAGTGCGATCACCACCTTGTCATCCTGATAGTAACAACCCATAGTCTGAACAACGATATGTAGTGCAAACTCCACATCCTGTTTCCGCATCCGGCCCACCAGGGAATCCTGCTCGTTCTGGTCTAGATCGGCGAAGCGACGCTGGTACTGACTTTGGGAGGCCTGATCCAACAAATCGAGTTCATTCTGGACGGCTTCTATTTGGTCGGGGGCAAATTCGCGAACATAACCGACAAAATCCAGCTCGCCTGCTCCAGGCAAGCCTTGTCCCTTGTTGGGTGGAACGATCATGTTCAGTAGTATGAGCAGGCTGCGGCTTTGTTCCTCTGTCAGGAAACTGCCTGATGGAACTCCGTCGGTCATCGATCTCTCCTAGTCGAACAGATTGGCGAGATTCTTTTTCATGGTATCCGCGATGTACAGTGCCAGAGCCTGAATGGTGGTCGTGGGATTGACAGCCCCGGAGGTCACAAAAATACTTCCATCGATGACGAAGAGGTTCCGCACATCATGACTTCGACCCCATTCATTCACCACGGATTTCTCCGGATCCGTTCCCATTCGTGCCGTTCCCATCAGATGCCAACCAGACGCTCTCACCTGTCCATGAGAAACAACCTGAATCGCTCCAGCCGCCTCTAGTGCCTCAGCGGCTCGTTCTAGTCCATGGGCCATCATACGCTTGCTGTTGTCACTTACACGATACGTGATTTTGGGCGCTGGAATGCCATGAGAATCGGTCAGCTCCGGATCAAGGGTCACGGTGTTGGCTTCTTCGGGGAGATCCTCGCAGCAGATTTCAATTTGGATCTGACGACCATAGTATTTTTGGAATGCCTCGTAATGCCCCTCGCCCCAAGGGATATCCCCCCGCCGGGTGCCTTCAACCGCAATGTTGACCGGCGGCTGGCCACGAACCACCTGCAGAGTGTAACCGCGAACAAAATCACGGTTTGGATCGGTTTCGTAAAATTCCTGGCTCAAGATACAACTTCCCTGAGGGCCCAGATGGGAGTGGAGCATTTCAGTAAACGTTCCTTCAATCCGTCCCCACGGGTGAAGCATCAGGTTTTTGCCAACCAGACCTGAACGGTTAGCCAAACCCTCCGGGAAATTTTTTGACTTTGAATTCAACAGGAGCCTTGGTGTGCCAACTCCATTACATGCCAGGATAACGACTTCAGCACGCTGGAAACGTTCGATGCCCTGCTCATCGAAATAGATAACTCCGGTTGCCATGTCGTTTTCATCCACCGTGATTTCACGAACCCGGCAACGGGTCTTCAGTTCAATTCCCATCCGAATGTTCACGGGCCAATAGGCAATGTCGACACTGCTTTTGGCCCCCTGAGCACATCCGGAATTGCAAGGGCTTAGATTGATACACTTTTCCCGACCTTCGTAGTTCTCCGAAATAATGGCCGTGTCCGACGGCCACCAGTGCCAGCCCAGCTTGTTGAAACCCCGACCCATCGTCTCTCCCATTTTACCGATGGCGATAGGGGGTAAAGGCATCTCATGATAAGGGGTGGCCGGATCCCCCGGCAATCCGGACACCCCCATGTTCATGTCATTCTGGGCAAAGTGAGGCTCCAGGGTGCGGTAATCGATCGGCCAGTCATCAGCCACACCATCGAGTGTCTTGACACGAAAATCCGAAGGTTTGAATCTGGGGAAGTGACCGGAGTACAGGATCGTCCCTCCTCCCACACCGTTGAAATTTGCAACTTCGACCGCCGAATCGTTCTCGTTGATGGGATAATCGGTGTCGCGCTTCCTCACATTGGGGCTCTGATTGTAATCAACGTCTCTAAGCACCTGCCAGTGCTTCCGAGTGCTCGGATATTCGGACGGATTCATCCAATCGCCTTGCTCCAAACAGAGAATTCTCATCCTCGTTTCTGCAAGGCTCCAGGCTGCCGCAGCACTGGAAGCCCCCGCACCGACGATCAATACATCAACTATGTCTTGTGGCATATTCGTCCTCTTTATCCAGTTTCGCCGTCCTTACAATCGCCGTTCAGAAGCAATGTAGGCTGGTTGTTGTGAAATGTTCTTCGTTATTGTTCCGGCACCTGTTCACTACCACCCGGATCTTCAAACGGATAAAGATCCAAGATGGGGGTGTAAGCCCGTTTGTGTTGAGTGACAGCCAACAGAATCACATCTGCCACATCTTCAGGCTGCGCCAGTTTCTCAGGATCATCGTCATGGTTCTCGCGTCGCATCCGGGTGTCCACTGGTCCGGGACGAACAAGAGTCGCTTTCACTCCAAAGCGACGCC
This sequence comes from Gammaproteobacteria bacterium, assembly GCA_029861795.1. The sequence goes on from JAOTYS010000430.1 coordinate 3,839, forward strand.
CCTCCACTTGGGTGATACCGGTGAGTCCATCCACTCCCCACTTGGCAGCTGCGTAGGCTGCCATTTTGTAAGGGTAGTATTTGCCAGCCAGAGAAGAGACATTGACGATGTGCCCACTTCCCTGCCGGCACATATGACTGAACACTGCCTGTGTGCAGAGAAAGACGGATTTGAGGTTGACGTTGATGTTCAAATCCCAGTCCTCTTCAAGGATGTCTGGAATCGGCTTGTGAATTGCCGCCCCCGCATTGTTCACCAGAATATCGACCCGGCCAAAGCGGTGTAAGGTCTGTTGGACCATGGAATCCACATCCGCCTTCTTGGCGACGTCTGTTGCC
>JAOTYS010000431.1 GCA_029861795.1 Gammaproteobacteria bacterium
CGAGAAGCGGACAGGACTCCCTGTATATGCGGTGATCCCTCACAGCGACAAACAAAAAGCGCTGGAGAAGAGGAGTCGGGGCAAAAACGGTTCTTCTGCAGTGTTAGCTGTGGCCGATGTCAACGACCCGGCAATTGAAGGATTGCGAAGTTTGCGCACTGCGTTCCAATTTGCAGTTCTCGATGTCAATAATAATCTACTCTTGATTACCGGTGTCAGTCCGGACGTTGGTAAGACGTTTCTGAGTTTGAACTTCGGTGCTGTTCTAGCGAGTTCGGGTAAGCGCGTATTGGTGATCGACGCAGACCTGCGCAGAGGACATCTCACTCAAAACTTGGGTATAGAACAAACCGGAGGTCTCTCAGAGGTGATCGCAGGTACGTGCGATGTGGATCAAGTTGTTCGCGAAACGGGTGTGGACAACCTCGAGTTTGTCGCCGCTGGTGTATTGCCGCCGAATCCATCGGAACTGTTATTGCATGAAAATTTTGCGCGCGCATTGCAGGAATTCTCAGATCAATATGATCACGTGATCATCGATTCGCCACCAATATTGGCGGCTACTGATGCAGGGATCATAGGGCGGATTGCGGGAGCGACATTTTTGGTAGCAAAAGCTGGTGCCCATCGACTGCACGAAATCGAACAAAGCGTAAAGCAGCTGAGGCAGGCGGGCGTCGACCTCCGCGGCTTTGTACTCAACGACGTGAGTCGGACGAGCAGTCCGTACACGTACGGCAAGTACACTACGCACGCTTACGCATATAAATCGTAAAAATGTTGCTGTAGTCAAAAAACAGTCGCAGAGGGTTCATCCTCGAACGCATGGCGGACGGGGGTTATATATTCTGTTAGTCTTAATGCAAGTGGCGAGACTCATCTACTCGTCGACAGTATATGGTGTCGCGATTGTATTGTTCGTCGGCGCTTTGAGTTGAGTTTTTTACATGAACCCAACACATACACGACATCGAAACCTGCTCCGCGTTCTAACTTATCATCGAATAGCGGATCCGGCTCAAACGCCACTGCTGAATCCAGGCCTGGTTAGTGCAACGCCCTCTGTGTTCGCCAAGCAAATGAAATATCTGGCGGACAATTATCATGCTGTGTCGCTGAATCAGGTCATCGACTGTCTGGATGAGGGCAAGGCACTGCCAAAACGGGCAGTTTTAGTCACGTTTGACGATGGATATTTTGATTTCGAAGAAATAGCGTGGCCCATTGTAAAGCGTCATAGATTGCCCGCTACCATCTTTGTGCCTACAGGGTTTCCAGATCAGCCGGATCGGTGCTTCTGGTGGGACAAACTGTACGCGGCATTTGTCAAGACTTCCCGAGAAGACATTGAGATACCTGCCCTAGGCAGACTGCCGCTTGGCGATCATCAACAACGTCGACAGAGCCTCGCCCGGCTACAAGCTCACGTTAAGACCCTTCGTCATTATGAGGCTCTGAGCTTTGTTGACAAAGTCTGTGAGAAACTAGGCAATGGCCACCTAAACATACCCAGCACAATGAACTGGAGCCAGCTCCGGCGGCTAGCGCAAGAAGGAGTGGCACTTGCTGCACACACACGCAATCATCCCATTCTGACCCGAGTTCCTCTTACGGAAGTACGCGAAGAGATCAGAGGTTCTTACGAAGACCTGAGAAGAGAAATCGGCACGATAATTCCAGCGTTTGCGTATCCCAACGGGAATCATAATGAAAAGATCGTAAAGATATTGAAGGAGGAAGGGTTTAAGGTCGCCTTCACTGGTCTTAGGGGAAACAACGATATGGTTTCTACAGATCCACTACGCCTGTGTCGTCTGAACATTGGCAAGCGGACCGGTCCTCGTATCTTTCGCCTTCGGTTACTACAGTGGTTTACGTACGTCGAGAAGTGGCGTCATCGAAAGAAGAGACACGTAGACTATTTTGATGACAATCGCCAACGGGCGATGACGAAGGATACGCTGTGAAGTGCAACTCCAGGGGTTTCCTGCTCCCGGAGGTAGCCATCGGCTGACTTTTCCCACTGATGTACCGAGTCCCAGTGGGGTGCTATACTTCTGCGTGGGGGTGTACCGAGTCTTTGTTGTGGCACCGTAGTATACGGCTGTCCGAGTGTACTATTCTAAGAATAGTGTGAGACCGGCGCGACGCGTTCATTGCAAACTAGAATACTCAAGGGAAATTGTGCATGCGGATTCTAATTGTCAGTTCCATCGATCCAGAAACCATAGATAAGCTTTCTGTTCAACACACTGTCACCTGCGCCTTCAATATCTCGGAGCCCGAGTTGCTGGAGCAGATTCGAGACAACGAGGTGCTGATCTTTCGCAGTGGGGTCACAATATCTCGTCGCGTCCTCGAAGTCGCACCGAAGTTGCGACTCATAATCCGAGCGGGTTCCGGGTTCGAGAACATCGATCTGGAGGAGATGAATCGGCGCAACATCCCACTACTGCGATTCCCAAAACCTAGTGCCCAGGCTGTAGCGGAGTTGACTTTTGCGCACATGCTCGGGCTGGCGCGAAACGTGCGGCTTGCGGACTCACTTTTGCGCAAGGGACACTGGGCTAAACACGATTTGGAGAACTTCCTCATCGCTGGAAAAACGATTGGTATTGTTGGGGTTGGCAACATTGGCGCACGTGTGGGAGAGCTGGGAGTTGCTTGGGGAATGCAGGCAATTGGTTGTGTAGAGCATGAGTCGCTCGCGAGCCGGGCTCAGGAACTCAAGAACCGGGGGATCGAGCTCATGCCGTTTGACAAAATCGTCCCTCAGGCCGATTTCCTGACGATTCACGTCCCGCTCAGCGATTCCACCCGGGGACTCATCAATGGGAAAGTGCTTGCCAACATGAAGGTCGGCTCTTATCTCATTAATATGGCTCGTGGAGGAGTTGTCGACGAAGCGGCGCTCTACGAAGCACTTACGACCGGTGGACGCTTGCGGGGCGCTGGACTTGACGTCCACGAAAATGAGGGGCCTGGAAAGCTCTCGCCGTTGCGAGAGCTGCCAAACGTGATATTGACACCCCATATTGGGGCGACGACTAAAGACACCCAACGGGAAATTGGCCGCCAAATCCTCGAGGCCTTAGAAAGATACCAGTCGGAGGGAAAGATCGACGATGTCGCCGCCGATGCGCGACCCGTCAATATGGCCATTGCTTAGGTCGAATGCTGACACGCTGATGTGAAAAAACCGCAACTAGGGAGAACACTGTAATGAGAGAAGATAACAAGAGGCGCTGTTTGCGAAAGGCGTTGTCCGCAGACAAGCCGCTAATCGTAGTGGGTGCGCATGACGCCATGAGCGCGTGTCTCATTGAGCACGCTGGTTTCGAGGCGGTGTGGGTGAGCGGATTTGGGGTTTCTACCATGGCGCACGCGCTTCCGGATCTCAACCTGATCACCATGTCGGAGGCACTGGCTGCAGCGCGCCGTATCAACGATGCAACTAGCCTTCCGGTAATCGCAGATTGTGACAACGGCTACGGTGGATTGCTCAACGTGGTCCGCACGGTCAAGGAGTACGAGCGAGCGGGAATCGCGGGCATCTGCGTTGAAGACAATCTTTTTCCCAAGCGCAATAGTTTGTTTGAGGGAAAAACGCGGCGCGATCTGATTCCAGTTGAGGAACAGGCCAGACGAATCGAGGAGGGAAAACGCACGCAGGAATCCGATGATTTTGTCTTTATTGCCCGTGTTGAAGCCTTGATTGCCGGGCACGGGGTAGATGCGGCCTGCGAACGGGCAGACGCTTACGCGCAAGCGGGCGCCGACGCTATTCTGATGCACTCACGGGACAAGACTCTGAAGGAGATTAAGGGCTTCCTCGAAGCGTGGACGAGCTATAAACGGTCGATTCCACTGGTAGCTGTCCCCACGTTGTTTCCCGACTTCACGGCGGACGAGTTGCACTCACTGGGTTTTCAAGTGATCATCTGGGCCAATCAGCTGATGCGCGCTTCGGTGCAGGCTATGGAGGATACGATCGAAGTGCTGCGTGAGGCGCCCAAGTTATCCGCGGCAGACCCCTCAATCGCGTCCGTGGGCCACATTTTCGATCTGGTGCAAACTCAGGAAACTATTGATCTCGAGGAAGGTACGAATCGGGAGGAGAAAGTTCAAAGGCTCGGCGCCCAAACATAAAGCTTTAGAGTGCCGCCCAGACA
>JAOTYS010000432.1 GCA_029861795.1 Gammaproteobacteria bacterium
AACCTGCAGATCAGCTCACTTTTTTTGACCCGCCGTGAAAACTAGGGATAATTTCCTGATATGCCGTCCCATGGTACTCAAATGTTTTACCATAGAGTAATAATGCGCCATTCGTATCGGACATCCACGACTTTTCATCTTCAATGTGTAGCCAGAGACAACCATGATTATCGAACTATGTGCATCCAAGGACTTACGACGCTGGATAGACCTCGACGCACCACAGCTCACCCGACCCGGCAGTCCAGTTTTGGGCGCTCATCCGATCTCGAGTACCGAGCATGTCGTGAGCTGGCAATGCCACGTTATTGTTCCCGAAGAACAAGAGAACTTGGCCTACTTTACGGTGGTTGCTGTTCAGGCACGTAGCCAATACTCACTTCTTGTCCCATATCTCACCGTTCCTTCGCCAGAGCAACTCGCGGAAGATCTGATTTACCGATGGGGTAATGAAATGATGCACCGCATGGTTGATGCTTCAGTTATATTCAAAGAAGATGTAGAGACTGTGGCTCAGCAGTATAAGACTACTCCGCGGGAATGGTATTGGTATCTCAACTCAGATCCTCAGCTACAGATTCGTGCAGAGGCAGCCGAAGAATGGATAACCGGCTATATGGATGCATTCAAGTTGGAACACTTGGAAGAAGATCATGTTATCGATCTTGGACGTCACATCAATAGTCAGTCCGTGCGCGAGGGCGGTTTCGAACCTAATACCAAAGCAATCCAAGGTTTTGTAGCGGACGGGCTCTACAGATTCGCCGATGGATTGTGTGACACTGCGTATGAAAACACGATAGCCGGAGCCTTCCCTTGGCCCTGGGGAGAGGCACCGGTCAAGTTATCGCAGCGAAATCGAGAATCCAACAACCTAGTGTCTTTGAAAGACTATCGAAACCTTTAACGACAACCCGCCATCGTACTTGCTGTGCTAAACCCCCTGAGGAACTCCACCAGCGACGATCGTGCGATACATTTCTCTACGCTGGCCCAGGTAGTCTGCCATAGGTAGGTGCTGAACACAGCGGTTGTCCCACATCGCCATCGATCCCGGTTCCCAACGGAAACGGCACAGATTCAATGTGTCTTCCATTAGTTTCTTCTGCAAAAACTCCAGCAGGTGCATGGATTCATCAAGTTCCATTCCTTCAATTGCGACCGAGTAAACGCCGGTGACAAAAAGTGCCTTTCTCCCAGATTCCGGGTGCACCGTTACCATTGGGTGAATTTTTATCGCGTCTGCCACATCACCTCCGGTCTTAACATCCATATTTTCCAGAGTCGCCTCATACAAGCCCGCCATTTGGGTGCCATAGCCATGCTTTGCAGAATGCACAACATTCAAAGACTCGCAAATCTGTTTCATGACAGGGGACAATGAATCGTAGGCGTTATACATGCTGGCATATAAAGTATCGCCGCCGTAGGGTGGAATATCCTTTCCGTATAAAATCGTGTAAGCGGGCGGTTTGTCCTGAAAAGACCAATCGCTATGCCAGGTGCCTCCGAACACAAACCCCGTTGCTTCGTCTGCTTCCTTCAGCAATCTCAGAATGTTGGGATGGCCTTCGATACCGTCGACAAAAGGGTCAACACCAAACTCGCCAAAGTGCTGAGTAAAACGCTCCTGATCTGCAGGTGTGAGATCCTGATTCCGAAAGAAAGCACAGCTGTGGTCTATCATGACTTGCCGAATTTCTTCGATCTGGACATCGGTTGTCGCACTCAAATCCACTCCGCTGATTTCCGCGCCAATCGCAGCGGCGTAGGGGGTTACTTCGATATGATCGTAGTCTCTCTTAACCGCATTGGTCGCGGCTTTTGGCGGCTTGAACATGTGTAGACTTCCTATACTAGTCTTGATTAACTCGACAGCCCTCGGAGCCCTGAACAGATGAAGCACCTGGTCTGCAGCTCTTGGTACATAAAGGCTGAAACTGTAAAGCAGGGCCATCCTGACAGGGAGGTGGACTTAACTCAAATCAATATTACAAATCTATTACTTTCATGTGGTGAATGTTATTAATCTGCTGGAACATTCCACCCCAGATTAGAAAAGGCAGTCCCGCTCGGCTTTAGATTAACCTAGGTGATTCATTTGTAGTGGTCGTAGCGCCGGCATTGCTGTAGATTCATTAATACACCGCGAAGCGCATCGATTCGATCATTAGTGAAGCTGCAAGTACAGTCGAATTGGTGAGCCGATTCGAAGCAGCGCAATATGCGGATTTCGCACTGTGCCTGAACTTAGCCATCACCGAAATTCCGATTCCCAGGCGAATACAACGGGTTCGAGCTCGTGTCGGTATAGGGATGGGGAGTGATTTCCCTGAAGCGGATCGTTTGCTAAGCCAAGTATCGCCGACAGTAAAGCAATCCAGGCAAAAAATCACCGAGCTGGAAAGTCGCTGCAATAACCAGTGATTCTGTTCTCTCTGGTCTGATAATCCCGCTTATTTTTTGGTAGCCCCACTGCCCTAATGAAAGAAACTTATCGGGGTCAATTTCGTTTTCCTAGGACTCTCCTTGCGAAGCAAGTGATGGATTTCGTTATCTAGGTCCCCGTAGCTAATCGAGCTCCTGTCTGTAAAGTTGCTCTTATTTGGCACTTGATAAGGTAAAAAACATTACGATTGACTCTATATTTATAGAGTTTTACTGTAAAAACCGCTTAGTGGCTACTCGCAGTAGCATTAAGTTCGCAGGGACACCCTGCATCTTTCCCCACTTGGGTTTCGACCCATTAGGGGAAGAAGCCTACATGGGTTTAATTGACGTTAAGGAGATTGACCATGTTGAAGTACCTGAATGTGTTTGTACAAGAGAAGTTCGAGTCTAATGGCGAGGAGAAGAGCAACTACACGAAAGTGGGCGTTGCCTTCCCCCACGACAAGGGCGAGGGTTTCAACCTGAAAATCACTCCTGGGATTTCGGTCTCTGGTGACCTGGTTGTGTTCCCACCCAAAGCTGACGAGAACAGCTAGGCTTCGTACGAAAACCCTGGATTAAACACCCGGGGTTTTCTTTTTGACAGCTTCCGCCGTAAGGCATCACCCCGATGGGATTCGTCCCATCGGCGTATCTCATCTTTTTTTAGAGCGAGATATGAAAATGGATGCATTTAACTATGATTCACAGGACGAGGTGATCGCGGCAGCGATCAGGTTTGTGGAAGAAAGAGCCACCTACACAATGGAAACGTTACAAAGCCCACGCGCGTCGAAGGATATCTTACGTCTGCGTATCGGTGACAAGGAGCGTGAGATTTTTTGTGTGCTTTACCTCAACAACCAGCACCAATTGCTTGAGGTAGAGGAGCTCTTTATGGGAACGATAGATGGCGCCGCTGTCTACCCGAGGGAACTTGCGAAGTCGGCATTGCAGCGTAATGCTGCAGCCGTGATCCTGGGCCACAACCACCCGTCGGGCATTACCGAACCCAGTTCGGCGGATCGTCGTATCACAGAGCGTATTGTCAGTGCGCTGGGCCTTTTGGACATTCGTGTCCTGGACCATGTGATCGTCTCTACCAACACGTTCAGCTTTGCTGAGGAAGGGCTGCTGTAGACTGTCTACTTGGCGATAAACATTCCGCTAAAGGAACCCTCGCGGTTCCTTTTTTTCGCGCAACATATGCGCGTAAAAAAGCCGCCCGGCGGGCGGCAAGCGAGATAGCTTGTCGAAGCTATTTTAAAAAAGATGCTGCCGAGCAGCTCGGCTATAACCGCTCTAACGTACGTATCTGTCAAATCTGCGCCAGGAGCGTGTCCACGACACCCTCGATGGTGCTGCGATCAATCGCTGCCCTGAACGCGTCGGGTGACTGTATCGCAAGGGTGCCCGGTTCGGCGAGCGCTTCGCTCGCCTCGCCGAGACGGTACGGATCGGTGCCACGTGCCTGGCGCCGCGCTTCCTGGTCATGGCTGCAATCGAGCAGTGACAAGGCGATAGTGGCTACCATGGATAGTCTCCTTAGAAAAGGGGGCCGAAGCCCCCGGTTGTGAGTGGCTTAGAACTGAGAAGGAATCCAGGTCGCCCTGGGATCATCCTTGGTTTTCGGGCTTTCGTTGAAACGTTCATCCAGACTCTCCACGATGGCCGACTTCTTGGCATCGTCATGCCGCTGTGTCCACTCCTGCCCGATTACGGGACCGAACTGCTCGA
>JAOTYS010000059.1 GCA_029861795.1 Gammaproteobacteria bacterium
CATTATATTGATAACGATACACGTGCGGTCTTGGGGGTGTAAAGATATGAAGCGCGTGTTGTTTGTGTGCTCTTTGGTGGGCCTGATGGGTCTTGCCATGGCGGATGAAGTGCCGGATTCCGCCGGCAATAGACAAGCTGCAGCCGAAAGATACTTGGAGGTTTCGGGTTTCGAAGTCATGGTGAGACATGCGGCTGAGGGGCTTGCATTGAACCTTCACGAGGATCAACGTCAGCAGTTTGTCTCATTTTTCACAGACTATGTTCATGCGGATGCGCTGAGGCGTACCATGACCGCAAGCATGGTGCGGCACTTTACTTTGAGAGAATTGAATGCACTAGCTGATTTCTACGGCTCGCCAGCCGGACAATCTGCGCTGCACAAATTTGGGGTTTACATGGCAGACGTGACGCCTGCGATGGAGCAGGAAATTGCACGAGCCTACAAACTGTATCTCACACAGAATCAGGGCATTCCAGCCGAGTGAACTAGAGGATTGGGGGTCATCATGCTAACCGACGAAGCAGAAGTGCTTATGCGCATGCGCCAACTCTTGGTCAAGCGCTATGCCTAGGTAGGATGACGATGGCACTTCGCGATTCTACCGTAGTGAAGGAAATCAGCTCGTCAAACCGACGGCATCGGACTTCAGATCACGGCAGCCAAAATCAAGCTCCGCGTATATCGAAAGGTGTCATCTCGATGAGGTTGGAAAAATCTGTAGCGAGAGGTGTTGGGGCCCAAAACTTTCCTCAGAATGGTGGAAGTGCTTGTAGACAAGGTGACTGTGAGAACACCCTCAGGGAATTCGAAACTCTTGCCGTGCAAGGGAATGTAGACGCGCAGTTCAAGCTCGGGCTTATGTACGCCCGTGCTCCAGGTATGCCACAGAATTATCACCAAGCACTCAAGTGGTTTCGGATAGCCGCCGAGCAGGGTCATGCTAGTGCGAGCCTGTGGCTTAGGCTCGGGCAGGAGCATTTGGCAGATGGTGTACGCGCATATTACGGGGGTGACTACGAGACCGCACTCAGCAAATTCAAACCGCTCGCGGAGCAGGGCAATGCCATGGCGCAGTGCCTCCTTGGTGCGATGCAACACAACGGTGAGGGTGTGCCGCCAAATTTCCAGAAAGGGTTGAGGTGGTTACGGTTGGCGGCGGAGCAGGGCAGCGCCGAGGCGCAAACCCACCTCGGTGTGATCTATTACAATGGCGAAGGTGTGCCCCAGAGTTATCGGGAAGCATTTAGGTGGTTACGACTGGCGGCGGAGCAGGGTAGTGACGAGGCGCAGTCCCACCTCGGTGTGATTTACTACTGTGGCGAGGGTGTGCCACAGAGTTATCCTGACGCATTGAGGTGGTTGCGCCTAGCGGCAGAGCGGGATGTTGGTGAGGCTCAGCTCGTCCTGGGTGTTATGTACTACCGGGGCGATGGCATGCCGCAGGATTTTGTTCAATCGCACAAGTGGCTTAATTTGGCTGCCGCGCAAGACTACGATGACGCCGCACATCTCCGTCAGCTAATAGCGGAACAAATGTATCCCGGTCAGATTGCGGAAGCCCAGCGGCTAGCTCGAAGATGGAAACCGAAATCCGCCTCGATATCTCAGTTGTCCCCGGAGCAACGGCTCTATAAAAGTTTGGCTAAAGCGGGGTGGACGAGAACGCTTGTTCTCACCGTCCAGAAGAAACTCCGCAAACTCGGATACGACGCCGGGCCTGTCGACGGGCAGTACGAGCGAAGAATGGAAGCCGCGATCCGGGAATTTCAACGAGATCGTGACATGACAGTAACCGGTTCGCTGTCAACTGACCTAATCGACGCGCTTGATTTTGCGGATGGCAAGGACCAATTTTACGGCTTTTTGTTATCGAAACCGATCAGGTCCCCATTTTTCCCAAAAAGTTCAATCAAGAACTGATCGGAATATCCGCGCCGAATACTCATAATCCGTTGGTCGTGGTTCGATCCCCATGGGCCCGCCAAGCAAATCAGTGGTTCATAGATACTAGGTCGTCTCCGTCCGATCACGTGGTAGTTGTCATTAGGTCGAACGGGCGTTTTTAGCCATTCATGGGCATGTCCACCCAAACGAACCCGGCGCCTCATTCAGGACCGGGGGGTTCTCATGAGTACCAGCTCGATACCAATGTACATGTGCAGCATCAAGCCTGTTTCGATTTGGCGCATGACACATCACAAGATCCTCGCCCCTCATGGCTCGAAGTTGCGACGGATCTAACTCATCGACGTCGTGCGCTGCGGTTCGATGCGGTAGATAACGCGGACTTCTCCAGGTTTTCGATAGGGGTACTCATCCACCCCCAAATACTTTTTGGCCAGGCTATTGATGTGTGCATCAGCGTCTTGCTCAGTAACCTCAACCACCTTTCCACGAACCTCTAGGTATCGGTATGGGTCGTCCGGATCTTGCATCGATAGCGCCACGTGAGGTTCGCGTCGCATGTTTAGATCCTTTTGACGCCCTTTGGCGGAATTGACTCGCACGTGCGTCCCGTCGAAATCGCACCACACCGGTGTGACTTGTGGTTGACTATCTGGCATTAGGGTCGCCAGATGCGCAAAGGCATTTTTATCGAAAAGATCTAGATAGTCCTTTGGGATAACATTCGCCATGTCAGTCCTCCAGAAGAGTGATCGGAGTCGATTCTTTCTCGCTGCAGCTTCAAAGAATAATGAGGTGTTGACCGGATCTCGTAAAAACGAGGACCCGTTACAATAATAATCGGCCTATACTAAGATCTCCATGGGTGGATTGACGAAGTTATGGGCATGATTTGTGATGGGCCACGAAGTAGAGGAGCCTTTCACACAACAAGCGTTGGCTGCGAGGTCAAAGCACTACACGAAACACAGCGACTCGATTAGATGTTTTTGGATATTCGTAAGTATGGATTTGGCTTTATTTCGATAATAAGATTCTATGACTAGCACACCCTCGATTCTGCTTCTTGTTGCGGTTTTCCTTAACGGTATTCACTCACAAGGAAGTTATGCCGGTGACTATGTAGGGGGAGCGCAATTAGGCTCATTCGAAAATTTTGGCGAAGTAACAGTGACTGCGGACTTTAACGTCAACGGTCCTGGTTCAAATATAGACTCTCTAGCGTTTTGGGAAACACCCAATTCTTCGGAGTTCCGAATGTTTGTTTCCTCAAAAAACGGAAAACTAGTTGAGGTTTGGACATTTCCTTTTGAAGACACTACTGCTGAATCTTTTGTCATTTCCCATGGTGTAAATGGCGTAGATGTGGATCAGGATACGAACAAATTGTTTGTATCTGGAGATGGATTAGTTTCTAAGTTTTCACTTCCTAATTTGAACTTTGAAACAACATTCGGTGGTGGACATGTTTCTTCCGGAGAAACAAACATCGACATCCTAGATCTTCCAAATGGCAATAAGAGAATCTACGTTACAGATGATAGCCCTGCGGTACATATCTTTGATCCAAATTCTGGATCCTTCATAGGACAATGGGACATGAATCCCTATGCTGATGGCGGGATTGAGGAGGTTCTGGCTGACTCTTTCTATCAGGTTCTGTACGTACCACGAGAAGATAGCGGCGGCGGTGGTTCAAATGCTGGTATGTATGCATTTGACCCTGCTGGTAATCCATTCTTGCGCAATGCAACTAATCGATTTGCAGCCAATTCATACGAGGAAGATGCTGAAGGTCTGGCTTTGTATACCTGTTCTTCAAATGGCTTCGGAGACGATGGAGAGGGTTTCATTATTTCGACTGACCAAGACAATCCGCTAAGTGGATTTCTGTTCTTTGAAAGAAAAAGCTGGAAGTATTTAGGTACGGTGAGGATCGCTGGCGTTAATAATACCGACGGAATCGCATCAACCCAAAAAGCTTTGCCAGGTTATCCGGAAGGTATTTTTGCAGCGGTAGACGACGACACTTCCGCGGTAGGTGTGGGATGGGATAAGATTTTCAAGGAAATAAGAAAGATAAGACCTAACTTTGAATGCTAGGCAGAGATTTGTAAGCTTGTTGCGGGGTTACACAGGCTTGCTTATTACTCGGTACTCTAAAATATCTGTTTTTACAGTTTCGTATTCTGTGAGAAAACCGGCGGATGCAATCCTGGCTGTGTCAGTCCATTTGCTTGAGACCCAGTAGCCTTACCTAGAAGATTCAGCACACGCTGGAAGCACCACGTTTGATCTGTGTCAAGGACTAGGCTCTGACGCCGGCTAATGTGAGTTGTGACAATAGAGGCGATCACCAACGAGTGGTCAAGAGACTTTGCTGATGTCGCAACCTAAGTCCGCCTTCCCGGAGCCTAATAGTCCACAGGAGCTTCGGTGTTTTGCTCAGCTGCAGAAGCGTCTCGCCCCGTTATTTCGAAGTGTGCTTCCTGATCCGAGGGCTGCTCGTACGGTGTTGGTGAACCCCAGCCTTAGTCTGGATACGGAGGTTATCGAGAAAATCGTCGGCCTGCCTCACTACGAGGAACGACTGCTCTGCATGTTGCTCCTGCTTCGTCTCCCGCGCACCCGTATCGTCTATGTGACCAGCACTCCGGTGGATCCGTCCATTATTGACTATTACCTGCATTTGTTGCCGGGTATACCAGGAATTCATGCGCGCAAACGTCTGATGATGTTGAGCTGTCAAGACCCCTCCACCCGCGAGACTCTGACAGAAAAGCTGCTCGCGAGACCGAGGTTACTGGAGAAGCTGAGCGCTGCCATTGGTGACCCCGACATCGCCCACATGACATGCTTCAATGCCACCGACAAGGAGCGCACGCTTGCAGTGCGGCTAGATATCCCGATCTTTGCCAATGATCCAGCGCTGCAGCATTTGGGCAGCAAGAGCGGCAGTAGGCATGTGTTCGGAGCCGCGGGAGTACTGATGCCGCCGGGGTACGAGGATCTGCGGGATGCCAATGACATCGCCGAGTCACTGGCTGAGCTCAAACGCATCGATACAGATCTCCGTCGGGCCGCTGTGAAGCTCGAGTTCGGCACCTCCGGAGAGGGCAACGCGGTGCTAGATCTCAGCGACGCTCCGAAGGATCGCAGTCTGGTGACATGGATTCGTAACCAGCTACCACAGCGTCTTCGCTTTGAGGAACCCTCGATGACCTGGGAGCGGTATCAGGCAAAATTCGAGCAAATGGGTGGTGTCGTGGAAGCATGGATCGAGGGTCGCTCTAAGCGCTCTCCGTCCGTGCAGTGCCGAATCACGCCGTTGGGCAATTTGGAAATGATCTCGACCCACGACCAGGTGTTGGGTGGTCCTTCTCGACAGATCTTTCTAGGCTGCACCTTTCCCGCAGATGAGGCTTATCGTCTTCAAATACAAGAGGAAGGGCTGAAAATTGCGAACGAGTTGAAGCAGCGTTCGGCGTTAGGGCGTTTCGGGATCGACTTCGTATCGGTTCCAAAGGATGGCCGGTGGGAACACTATGCTATCGAAATCAATCTGCGCAAGGGTGGGACAACCCATACCTTTCGTACGCTTCAATTTCTAACCGATGGTCACTATGACACCGAGACCGGCTTGTTTCTGACCCCGGGAGGCGACCCGCTTTTCTACAAGGCCTCGGACAATCTGAAAAACGAGCGGTACAAAAGCTTGGCACCCGAAGACCTGATGGATATCGCTGTCGAGCATGGCCTACACTTTTCTGCCGTCGCCCAGGAGGGCACGTTCTTCCATCTTATTGGCGCCCTGTCGGGATTTGGCAAGCTCGGTCTTGTCTGTGTGGCGGGTAGTCCTCAAGCTGCTTCGCAGCTATTCGAAAACACTATCTCTGTGCTGGATACGGAGACGCGGATTTAGCCTCCTGTGCGTAGTATTGGTTTCGATTATGACGAACTCCGAGGCCTACCGTGGTGAAGCTATGATGTACCGCGCAGCCATGTGCTATCTGCGTCGCTAAGCCTTTGATTTATTCACTTAACGGTCCTGAATGTGTCGAGTGCTGTTGAGTGGTCTGGGTCGCCAATCGGCGTGATTCCACGCCTTCCAGCATATAAGGTACGGTTGACTCGGGCTTGTAAGTCCTGAAAATACTAGGGGGCACGCGGATTTGGCAATCTCTTAAAAACTCACCAAAGAGGCGTGTCAGCGCCTGCAGTATTATTGCGAGAAGAGTTTTGTGATGACAAACTCTATGCAGAAGGCTCGTCCGGAAGCGGGGGTTTGCGCAATCGGGCCGTTAACAACACACGACGTTCGTTAGCCGGCGTCTGCCGGGACAAGAGGAAGGGGGAGAACTATGGACATGACAGTGAAAGCAGTGGTTGGTTTCATTGTTGCGGGTAGCATATTGACGAGTGGATGCGGACCCAGTGAGGAACAACGCCGGTTAGCATCGGAAAACGAAACGCTTAAGAATGAGAGGAATGAGCTACGCGAACAACTGGTTGATCTCCGTGCGGAGGTTGAACCACTACAGCAAGGCTTGCAGGCGGCGATAGCTGAACTGGACGGTGTCCCGGTTCTTAAGGGTCAAGTTGAGACGTTACGCAGTGAGCGTGACCAAGCCCATCAGCAATTAAGCGACCTAAAAGACTCCTTGCAGGGAGCGACGGCTGAACTGGAGGGCCTGCCGGATCTGGAAGGTCAGCTGGAAACGTTACGCAGTGAGCGTGACCAGGCACGTCAGAAACTCGACGAACTGCGAAAGCATTCTGAAGACTTAAACAAACGTCTCTCTAAAGTGCAGGGTGATTTAGTCACTGCGGAAGCTCGGGCGCAGGAGCTGCGAACTGAGCTTGAGGCTGCGCAGCAACAAGTTCGTGTATCCGCGGACGAGTTTCGCACACTAGAGAGACAAGAACGAACCCTGCGTGAAGCGCTTCAGTCCCTCAAAACGCAATCCGACAATGGAGCTGTTGAAAACACTCAGCTTCGTACTGAGCTTACCGAGGTGAGGAATCTTCTTGAGAAGTTGCAGATGGATCTCGACGCATTACGCGGACGGCATGAAGAGGCGCAGCAGCAGAATCAAACCCTTGCCACAGAGAACGCGGCTATGAAAGACCGCATATCCCGTCTAGAAAGCGAACTGGGTACGGCAGTACGAGAACGCGACTCCCTTTCGGTGCAGTTGACAACAACGATCGACGCACTCGAATCGGCCAAGGCCAACGCGGCCGACTTGAACAAAACATACAAGGTCCTGCTAAGCAAACAGTCGGATCTAATCACAACCGATGAAGCGATTCGGGCAGAACTCGAGAGTGCACGCGGAGCCTTTGAACAGGCACAGGCCGAAGTGGCCCGGCTGACTGGTGCCAGAGGCGTCTATACGGTACAACCTGGGGACTACTTGTCTTCCATTGCCGTGTTTTTCTACCGCGACGGTAGTCGTTGGTCCGATATTCTCGAGGCGAATTCCTTTTTGATTAATCACCCCGATTTGATCTATACGGGCATGGTACTGATCATCCCCCAGTAGCAACAGGTTAAACGCTGACCACGAGGTCACCTTTTGTTATCTTTAGTACTGATAGGTGCGTCGAAATTGCGAAAGGCACGCGAATATGCCGCGATGAGGAGGCGATTACGGAATGTCTGCAGTAGATCAAACTAGCGCACGGACTGGGTGGGTCGGTAGGACCGGCGTTGAATACCTAAAAAACGGCGGCTTTTTCGTTATTTCGGACTATCCGAATCGGGAACAGTTCGTATCCCAGGTTAGAAGAGCCATCATTGACGCGGCAGGTGAACTGCATGGTTCTCGTTGTAAGGAAGGACTTAAACGGGTCGGTTTGCACAAGCTCCATGAACACTTCCCGGTCGAACAAGCATCCTTATTGCGACGCGCGGCCATGCAGGTGCTTCGAAAAGAAATACTGACGACAATGACTAAGATCGGACAGGATAGAATCGGACTGATCGATCCATTCTATATTGGAGATGGGCTAAATCTGCGGATAGTGTATCCATTTCCTGTCGCAAGAAATGCGCGTTCATCTTTGAGCCATCCTCATGCGTCTGACTACACAAGTAACCCACAGGCGGGGGACCCCTTAACATGGTTAGATGGTTTAGTACGAAGAGGTGCTGGTAGGATTAGAGGAGTAATGCGTGGTCTAGTAGAGCGCCAACACACAGCATTTGATCTTAAAAAGTATAACCGTAACTTACCTGCTGCGGCTTGGAGTCACGGCCCACATCTTGACTCTTGGTGGGGGCAAAACCTCAATAATATCAATACCTGGTGCGCGATCAGCGGTGTGTCATCGGAGAATTCGATGGTTCTGTATCCAGACATGTTTGGTCGTGATATTTCCCCTGATCCAGCATCGAACTACATCAAACCAGGTTACAGATTGGGACGACCGACCAAAATAGCTCTTGAGGACGGCGAGATATTAGTGTTTAACCCTGAGATTCTGCATTCGTCTCATCTGAACATTAGTGACGTCACTAGGATCGTGGTCTCCGCCCGGTTGACTCAAAACGAACCTGAGTACAACAAAGGAGCATTACACGTTGAAGACAAGTGGCATGTATCGACGAATATTTCTGCGAGGAGCCACTTTGCGCCCGCACGGTTTGGTAAACGATCAAGGACGATGAAGAACGAAGTGCTACGACCAGCACAACTTCGAGACGAATCCGAGTCCATTTTGTTGGCGAAGACAATTACGGGTAACGAGTCGATCCGTGTGTGCGATAGGAAGCGCTTCCCGCGAAGCGGGCGGCTGCTTGTAAAGCTGAATGATGCCGAAGTGTTGATAATCAAGCACATGAACGTACTCCGTGCGGTATCGGGGCGGTGTCCTCACCTCGGTATCGATTTGATAGATGGGCACGATGATGGTCAAAAGATCTATTGTCCAGGGCACGCCGTTGCCTTCGATCTCGACACGGGTATGTCGTCCTGTCCGGCACTTGGCCTACGCCGTTACTTTGTTCACGAGGATGCAGACGGAGTTTATCTGCGTAAGATCCACTGAATCTGTCTGCTAGATTCGTCTGTTACAGGTGATGATCCATGTTGGATATACCACCGGGACCGGTAGTGTGTGCGCGGAGATCTCGTAGCTTAATCTAAGAAACACCCAACGATAGTATTCTTTCTCTGATCCTATCTTTCAGCCGCCGCCTGAAGTTTTTGGGCAGAAATCTGTACGTGAGCTCCGTCATCATGTAGAGGTGTACCCCGAAACTCAGCAGTCGGCGCGATGACCAACTAAGGTCTGAAGCGCACAGATAAGCAAGAAGTACTTTTCGGTGCTCGACTGCGCGTGCTAAGGACAATCCATAACGTTCGCAGCCATCAGAAACACTGCCCGGGTACCGATACTTGACGCAAGAGAGATCGTCCACATACGCAAACGGACCTCGAAGTGCCAGACTGAAAACCCAAAATATATCCGCAAAAGTGCTGTGTTTTGTCGGTCTTATGTACTGATTTGCACGATCAATCATATCTCGGCGAACAACGCCTCTGAAAGGAATCCATAGTTGCCAAAACAGCAACAACTTAACGGCTAGAAAGGGCGACCAGTGCAGGTTCTCAGACCAGGAGGGAAGCCAGCGACACATATCCTTCGGATTTCCGTCAACATCAAAGCCCCGCATTCTGGAGAACGCAAGGACAGCATTCGGTTGCTCCTCCAATAACCCGACTAACCTGCTCACATAGTTGTACGGGTAGCTGTCGTCATGGGGCATCCACATGAAGTACTTACCGTAAGCGTGGGATAGAATAAAGTTGTAATGTTGAATCCATCCGAGATTCTTTTGCTGCCGGAAGAATGTGACGCGTAGGTCATTGTTAAAGGACTCACGAAGGATATCTATGCAGTCGTCCGTAGAACAATCATCCGATAGGATGATCTCCAGATTAGGATAATCGAATCCCTGTAGATTCGTGACGATGTTGTCTAAGAATCGCGCCGAATTAAAAAGGGGAACCCCTACCGTAACGAGAGGCGGCGCAGTCGATTGTTGCTCAGCCATGCCTCATAGGTTGTCGAGTAGGCGTTGCGCGAATAGGGGGGCGCATACAAACTTCCCGGTATTGATGCTGTGGTAACCATTATGGGACTCGACGCCAATCTCATCACGCCTGTGCAGTGTGCTCCCCAGGTCATTGATATCGGTTGCCCCCCAAGAAAAGATGATTCCCGCGTCGACAGTATCGACGTTTGTCTGTGCGATGCCGGGCACTACTTGGTCGAACTGTAACAAGATTTCTTGCGCAATAGCGTGTTGTTCGTGGGTTGACAGTCGACCATCACATGCACGTTCCCAGTCGGTGGGCGTTTCGGTCTCCCGACACCATCCACGCCTACACGCTGGATACCAGGAAAGGTATGACGGACCCTTTTTGTAGTTCACGATATCGCCAAAAGGTCCCAGGATCATTGTGAACGACGGCAGGCGACGAAGGTATTCAGGTAGCGCACCTAGCACCCGATACTTGAGCCGGTAGACCCACTCGCGTGTAGGGATGAAGCCAAGCTGTCGATCGATTTTTAGTCGATCCTCCCACAAGCAGTTGACCACTTGATCGCATTGCAAGCCTCGGCTTCCTTGTTTACCACTGTTGGCACATTCAATAAGGAAGCTTTCAGCATTGCGCGACACGGATATCACCTCATGATTGAACAAGGTGGTCAAGTTAACGCGACCCAAGAGGTGTTGCTGCATCTCCGCCGCAAATGCGTCGGTATCGATCGAGACCTCTTCCGTGCTGATGCAGTGAGTAACGAAGCCCGGGTCAATTGCGCTTAATAGATTATTCTCTTTCTCTAGCCGCCACAGACGTTCAGGCCTGACTTCCAGATAATCGGTTTGGTCATCCTGGCACAACATTTGATAATCTTTTTGAAGCAATTCGAAGTGCCCAAGTATCTTGTCCACGCTTAGGCACGAGTCCCTTGCCACCAGATACCCGAAACAAGTTGATTTGAGTTTGTCCCAGCAGATACGCTGGTTGAGCCAGCCCTCCAGCAGTGTTCTGAAGTACAGGGCGGAGCGAAGCATTAGGCGCGACGTATTACGACTCGGATCGTTCGCGTACACGAATCCCAGGTGAAGTTTCCCCTCGTTTCGGAGACTGGTGCGAGTCATGAGGCCAGAAGCCTTATCGATCAAGGTGACGTTGTGACCACGGCTTAGCAACGCTAGCGTAGCGCATACTCCCTGTATACCGGCACCAAGAACAGCGATGTTCTGCCCCATCTTTCTGATCTTTTCGAGGTGGCGGACTAATATCGACGGGTTGATTCTGCTGTTTTACCGGGGCTTATTCTTCGCCATGGACTCGAACACCCGGCCGTTTGTTTGAAAACTAGTTTGTACCTATTCGATTTTCTACAACTCAATCATGGAACCCATGTTATAAACGCCCACCACAAACAGTCTTGATTCTATCGCTCGGTCCTGCCTGGATGTGACGGTGGTGAGGCCAGATGCGCTATCCTAATTTTTCCACTTTCTGATCGTGTGTCGGCTCTATCGAAAAATCATGATAGAACAATCATGGTCCCGCCTTTACAACAAGACGGGCGTGAAGTTACTACTAGGCGGCCCTGGCCAGCCGAGCCCTTCTCTCTTTGCAGTCGTGCTGCAACAGGGCAAGCCCGTTCTCGGTCTCGAGGCCGTCGCACGCAGGGTCGGCTCCCCAATGCGCTTCCAGGGGCGCGATGCAACTCTCGGGGTTCCACTGGTCGGGTTAACGTGGCCTGACCCTACCCATCCCCAGCCACTCCCGGCATTCACCGCGTCGACGCCAGGCCTGTTTCAGTTTCAACCGACCGTGCACAGTGTCTCCTACTCGCGGCATTTGCCAGTGCGGATGCACTCCTCCAGGCCTCTTATTAAGAAATCATCCTCGGTCTCAGAGGATTCCACCACCTTCACGGGCTCCGTCTGTGAGCACGTATCGCGTTCCCAGATGCCCACTTCTTCATTTAGATTCACCTGCTGCCACTTGGGGTGACCGTTTCGCTGCAGCTCGCTAATATTGTCGCGCACCGCTGTCCCGAGTCGTCCAAGCTGTTCACAACGAAAGCGATAATAGGGCACATTTTTGCTAGAAAAGTCATACGCCACCAATACCGCCTTCACCGCGACGGTTGGCACATCTTCGGTAAGCCACGCATAGTCGGTTGCCGCAAGGGTCGCTTGCACATACTCTTCCAGCATCTTGGAGTCACTCAACGGCACCAAGTGAACTTGATCGAGAAACCCATGGTAATCAGGGTTTTGGGCCATTTGCTCGATATTGGTGAACAATTTGACAGGCTTTCCCGCCACATAAAACATCGCATCCGCCTTGTCAGTTAGTACTGCGGTCGCCGCAGCCACAGGATCCATGCTCAAGCGTTCAGCGGGTTCAACACCCATCATGTGGAGTAAATTGGTGGCAGTCAGCCAATTGCCGCTACCCTTGGTGCCTACAACGACACGTTTGCCCTGCAAATCCTCAAAGCGCTCGATATCTTTTCGCGCGAACACATGCACCTCTTCGTTGTAGAAAGGAAAAATGAGGCGCAGCCGCGTGGCCACATGACGCATTTTCGGATCTTCCGATCGGCTGAGAAAGCCGAGCACATCGGACTGCACGATACCCATAGCTGCGTTCTCGCGGCTAACTAGCCTTCTGATATTGGCCAGCGAACCTTGAGACTCCTTGACCCAAAGCTGGAGTCCCTGGCTCTCGGCGACCGTTGCCATATCTCTTCCAAATTGGATATACGTCCCTGCGCTGGATCCGGTCACTACGCCCATACCTTTGTTGTTTTCTGTTTGGGCGCGAGTAGGCCCGTTTGTAAGTGAGCCGGCGAATAGAACGATGACTGCTAGTAACGAAACAAACTGTGATTTCATCATACACCCCCTGTTTGTATGCCTGCTTCAATCGCAGGCGACATTATTGCTGTAATTAGTTTTCTAATTCTCAACAGCAACTTAGAGCATTAAGTTGACAAGATGCATTAATAACCAACTCAATGCCTAATTCATTTTGCACACGCCCAGACGCCGTGGCAAGATGGTGCGCTTTTTGCACCGACCTAATTTTTCTCCGAGCCATAGTATTCCATCACCCCCGCATTTAACAATTCCGGGTAATTGACTGTCTTTGCTGGAACGCACCATACAGATCCCTTGACAAGGGGGCGCGAGGTGAGGTGTACTGGTTATACGCGCGAATGCGAGGCGAAATTAAAGAAGATTTCGTTAAGAATAACAAAGGTGTGCAGTGATTACGCCGACGAGATCTTAGAATAAAGAGCGCGTCTGAATTGGCAAAATAGGGGGGTACGAGGGGTGTCATATTCTTCCTTCAATACTGACCACCCAAGGTCGTGGAGTGTGAGTCCCACGTCCGGGGAGCGGCGCAGTTATCACATTTCTAATGTTGCACCGGTTTCACTCGGACCGTCTTTGATCTGAGTCTTTATCGTCGTCTGACACGGCCGCGATGAGCAGCGCAAACGTGCTGAACTAGGACTGAATCGAATGACCAAATCCGCGACTAGGGGCAACGAAACGCTCGGACTGGCTTCCACAGGAGCCGAGTCGATACCCTATTTCTATTCTCGGTCGCAGCGGAAAGCGTATGAGCTTGTTGTTGAGGCTATCAAAAGTCAAAACGCTTTTTTCGTCTTGATTGGTGAGGCCGGCATCGGCAAGACGACCTTCTTGGAGCACATCAACCGACAGCTGCCTAAGGATCAGAACTCGCTGTCCTTCAAGGTCTCTGGTTCTCATTTATCGGTTGAGGACTTCATTGCTCAATTGTCTGACTACTTTCGAGCCGAATTCAATGCAGGAAATGATGAGGGCAGAAGCCTCTCAGAGGTTACAAACAATCTAGGGAGGGGTCTGGGAGTACCAGCGAGCAGAATACTGGCTAATGTGGGCGCCATATTTCTTGATAAATTACAACTGGATAAGCCCTTGTTAATCTTGATAGACGATGCCCATGAATTGCCGGTAAGGACCGTCAGGGCTCTCGTGCAACTGAATGAGGTTCGTAATACATCGAACCGAGCAGAGAGGGGTAACCTTTTATTTATCCTGGCGGGTCGCCCGAAACTACGTGAATTGCTTAAGAGCAGTTTCGCTGGCTGCGAACCGGCGGTGCATCGACTCGGACCGCTCGAGCCCGATGAATTACCTGAATATTTTCAGATTCGGTTACCTGAGGTTATCGGCAGTAACGATGTCGGCAACTCAGAGTTGGAATGTATCGCGACATCGTCAAAGGGAAACCCCGCTCGCATCAATGCATCATGCAGCGTTCCTACTAAGGCGCCAAAGCGGAGACGTCGAGACACATCCAAAACACTAAAGGTTGATCGCAATGAAGTGCGACCAGCGCCAGTGGACTCCTCCAGCGGTCGACAGCAGATGCCCAATCTCGATGCTGAGCGCGAAGCTCCTTCAAAAAAGCGAAGAGGCAACCGGCTGAGTCAAGAACGCTCACCCGAAAGCGGCCTGCAGCAACTACTGTCGGAGGCAAAGCAGCAGTTCTGGGAGGGGCGGTTGATTACCCCGGAAGGCGACAACGCCCTAGAGACGTGTCGTAAGATCTTGACCCTAGATCCCGATAGTTTAGATGCGGCCACAGGTATTGCGTCTATCAAGAAGGAGATCACGCACTTAGCCTTCGAGGCGAAAGCTCGGGGTGATTGGAAGGCGCTTAGACAGCATTTGGAAGTGATTCTGAGTATTGACCCAACGGATCAAGACGCCCAGCAAGCGCATGCAAACCTACAGTACGAAGCCGCGGTGGATACGCTACAGTCGGCGTTAGTGCAGCGCAAAAATGTTCTCGGTGACGATTTGCAGCCGAAACATCGATCAGATTCACCGTCACCGATTGTACCCAGACAGGTAGCGTTTAGCGCAATGTTTGGTTTGGTCTTGTTTTTTGGTGGGGGATTCTTAATACATCAAAAATACGAGCAGGGTACGTTTAGGGTGCCTTACATTGCGGCCACTTCAACAAAGCCGCTTCAAAGCGCTGGCAAGCTAAAACAGATGGAGGCGGAGATAGGTCGCTTGCTGCAGTTGAAGGCTGCGCATATGCAGCAGGCCGTGGTGGGGCAGGGTAAACGAGATTGGACTGCCGCCCGAGCGGAGTTGGAGCAAGTGCTAGCCATTGATGACAGCGATGAGGCGGCACAAGCGATGTTATTCGAGGTTGTGCAGGCCCAGGAGGTAGAAGCGGAGGTCAATGCATTGCTGCAGTTAGCGGCGGAACAATTCTCAGCCGGTCAACTGACCTCTCTTGAGGGAGACAGCGCATTGGCCAGTTACCGAGAGGTATTGAGCTATGAGCCGCAACACACCGAGGCGTTGGCGGGGATAGAGCGGATCAAGGCGGTGTATATGGAGCGTGCGGTGG
>JAOTYS010000433.1 GCA_029861795.1 Gammaproteobacteria bacterium
GAAAATGCGGGCCCCCAATAAGCATGATCCATCACAAAACTGCGCGCACCTCCATTCAAACGATGCCAAGCAACGTAAGCAGCGCCGATTGCTCCGCCTGCATCGCCCGCCGCAGGTTGAATGTAAACCCTCTTAAAAGGAGTCAACGAAGTAACGTTTCCGTTGGCGACAGAGTTAAATGCACATCCTCCAGACAGAGTTAGCGTATCCACCTGGTATCTCTCATACAAATGATTCAATAGATGGAACAACGCGTCCTCGTACATAGTCTGAACCGACCGTGCAAGATCCTTATACCGCTTAGTCAGAGGGTCGTCTTGCTCGCGAGCAGGACCCACCAAAGCCTCCAATTTTTCAGAGTAGAGTCGACTTACATCCGGCGCACCATCTGCCCATTCGTAACCAATTTCGTGGCGTTGATGACGAAAATAGCTCAAATCCAAGCGGTAGGTCCCGTCAGCCTGAGTCTTAACAATGTCACGCATCGCATCCATATACATCGGCTCTCCGTGGGCGGCGAGCCCCATTACTTTGTATTCATCACCATACCTGGGGAATCCCAAATATTGGGTCATCGCTTGGTAAAAAACCCCGAGTGAATGGGGAAATCCGACCTTACCGTCGACTTCTACTATTGCTTCTCGACCAAACCCCCACGCAGCGCTACTAAAGTCGCCAAATCCATCCACCGATACACATACCGCTTCACGATATGGCGATACAAGAAAACACGAACCGAGATGGGCAAGATGATGCTCAACCCTGTGGATGTTTGCATTAATTGTGCAATCAGGAAAACGTTTTTCTAGTTCGTCGATTGGATTGTTCCGTCGGCCACGAGTGATCAACTTTTCTAGTACGAGTGACGGATTGGCCCTCCCGGATAAGGTATAGGCAATTTTTCCCAAACGATTCGCCTTGGGGTCGCTGTTAATCGCAATATGATCAATGTCAGAAAGCCCTATTCCCGCCTCCATTATGCATGATTCAATCGCTTTTGATGGGAAACCCGCCCAATGTTTCACCCGACGAAATCGCTCCTCTTCCGCCGCTGATCTCAGAACACCATCGACCACAACACACGCCGACGCATCCCCATGATAGCTATTCAGCCCAAGAATAGCTGTCATGGCTCAACAAAATGTGACCCATTATTAATTTGTCCAGGTTACTGTGGGCTAGATATAGTGTCGAACGTGCGTGTCAAGATCATAGCGCCGATCTTCGGCTACACAGCTAGGGCAGCTTACGGCAATTACTTTTGACTGAGATGGACTGGTGGAGGATCTATCTGATCCAGCTCTGCTCGGCGATATTCGGGCAACACATAATGCGACAGGTTCGCATAGTGCGAACATTTCTTGCAAATTTCACGAATTTGCGGCGTGAGAAACTCTGCACGGAGTCCTTTTATTTTCTCTCCAAACCAAATGTCCGCGAGATGTGAGTCGTTGATGTTACCGATAATCAACTCCGATGCATTCACATCGCGACATGAGCACGCTCCGACCTTTCCATCCCAATATATCGTCGGCCCATTGTATAGTTCCTTGCAGGGTGACACTCTAGGGTGACGCCAAGAATGATTCGACCGGACTCTCATATTACCCGTAAGCTGATCTTTGTGGATTTTACCGGCCCAACTGTCATACTGAAACTTGACCGATATCCGATGGGCTCCCAAAATACTCGAGATCTCTTGATAGTCACTAGATGCATATACCTCTCGCAATGGTCGGTCAACGCGCATGTCGATCCATAATTGCACTGGCTCTCCCGCGCCTTTGTTGACCTCGACAAGCTCCTTAATGTTATTTAGAACGCGCCTATAAAGAGGCGATCGGTACACTCGCCGGTACATCTTTTCATCAAATCCTGAGGTAGATATCGTCAGCGAATTCAACCCACTAGTCACAATATCCATAGCGCCAGACCGTCCGAGCAATATCAAATTCGTGTAAGTCCCGACGTTTGCAATCTCCGGATAGCACCGGGCCAGTCTGATTCTTTCCACTATATGCGGATCCACCAGCGGATCACCTACTGTAGGTGTAAGACTAAGATTACCGCCACCGCATTCGATAAATTCACGCAATATCTTCTTGTAAAGCTGCATTGACATCACGCCGGTTGGACGCTCTTGGTATTGGTAAGCGCAGAACGTACAGTCCGCGTTACAAATATTGGTTGTTTCCACGTTAATCCCGGTCATATTGATCTCTAGTCGATCAATAATCTCCCGCCTGGTCATGGGGTACGCCATCAACGCATACAAACATCGAATTTCGTACCACAGCTTACGCGTAATGATACTCATCTACTGCACCGTGATGGCTACCTGATCGAGCAGAGGACCTGACGTCCCCAATACCTTATACTGCCTTCGATACGCGGCAGCATAGTCCTCCAGTGCACGCAGTTCATCCATCGATGAAAACTCATCAAATATGATGATGGTGCCCGTGTCAAAAATGATGTCACACCTAGTAAGTACGAACAACGCGGATGAATACAAGTCAGAATCGATATGGACGATCAGCTGATGCTCCGGTGTGAATTTCGACAAAAAATTATTCAACGTATTTTGAAACAACCCTTGGATCAACTGGACACGACTGTCTTCGATTGCCGGAATTGTTCCATGGGTTGTAAATGTATGCGCGGGCGCAACTTTTGAGAATCCCTGCCACGGCTCTGGTAAACCAGTAAAAGTGTCAAACCCGTAAAACCGTGAATCCGAATGTTTATTCCTGGCAAGCCAGGAATTTAAGGTAGCGCCATACCATACCCCAAACTCAAGATAGTCCACGCTCTTTCCACCTACTACATCTTCATTCAAGAAATCATATAATCCGTGTTTTTCTTCGAATTCTGGACACGCGTGGCAATATGCCGACTTCCACCTCATGAGTCGCGGAAGTAACGTCAGGTACCGGAGTTGGAAGGAATCCGGGATTACTCGTGACAAGAATGCCTTGACGCATACACGCGCGTTCATATTCTTAGTGCTACCAAAAGCAATGAATCACGACACAACTATAAGTCATGCAGATTTAGCCCATCCTATTCATGAGATTTTTGAGCCACACAGATCATATTCTTCCACAAACAAGGCACTCGCCCGGCGAAATAAAACTGAACATTCTCGAACCCATTGTCACAGATAAGCTCACTCAAGGTCCGTACGCTAAAAAACTTTATGTGTCCTCCATCCCAACATGGATTTAAATGCTTATCCATCTTCCCAAGCCCGCTGATAACAAGACATTTCAAGTACCCATGATATGGAGTGGTCATAACCAAATGAGCTCCCGATTTCAATAACGCACATGCCGTAGTAATTAGATCCGAAAGACGCTACATATGCTCGATTACTTCTGTCGAAACAAACAGAGCAAAAGAATTTCTGCTCAACATCCGTGTAAGCTCCCCATCTATCCCACTACATATAAATCGTGCGTTCGCTACGTTACCCAGATTCGCCATAGAAATGCCGCTCTCTGAGCGATCGACACCAACAATCTCGCTGCAGTGCGGGGCCAATATCTTCGCCAAATAGCCATTTCCGCATCCTAACTCACAAACTCTTCCGGCATTTCCTAATCGCTCCACATGATCGATGATTATTCCAGCCAGGACACGCCCAAACCGACCACTTGAATTGTCAGCGAAACAATAGCAGTATCCCTCATATTGGGCGCTTGTCACTTTCCTACTCTCAGATTGTCGTATTTCTTGATAACTATTAAGGATTGATACAATGACTTCATATAACAGAACATAAAACCGTCTCGTCCATCCCTGAAACCGCCTTTCCAAACATAACAGTACAAGAAGAACAGCGTGGTACGTCCTGGCATTCTACTGAAAAGTTCCTTCAGCCCCGCTCGACGTTTAAGCGGGTCCTTTCCGAATAGATCACCCAATCGTTGCGGATCTATCTTCGAATCAAGTTCGTATAGTGCATCCTCGCTAGAATATCTGTTCTGACGTGCAAACCATTCATCGATTCCTTTCAAATTCTCATCTATCAAGTCATTTTTGATTTCATGGAGCTTTCCGTCAATCCTCTGAGTTTCGCCATGTCCTCGATTTATGTAACGAACTCGGTCCTTATGGACAAACCGAACTACCCAAGTGGGGTACAGACTGCTGTAAC
>JAOTYS010000434.1 GCA_029861795.1 Gammaproteobacteria bacterium
CTCGGTCCAGGCGCTTGGCCATGAACACGCCGGCGGCGGATATGAACGCGGAAATAGCGAATAGAGTCCAGTCGACTTGCTCGCCGTGAAGAGAGGTTGCGTAAGCAGCGCCAAGGAACCCGGAAGCGATCATGATATGAGCTAATTTCTTCATGTTAGAACCCCAACATTTCTTTGAGTGCTGGCCACGCTATGTGGATGGCATCACCCACCCCGACAAGTGCTTCACCCACGATGAAGCCGGCGGCAATTGGTATGCCGACATTCTCACTCCAGGTCTTGCCCTTGAAGCGGTCGGTGAGTTCGCGTCCCAACGTTCCGAGTGAATAGGTCAGGACGATGTTGAAGGGCAGATAGAATCCCAGTCCGACCGTGATGCCCAGCCCGCCGATGAGCGCCGACAGTACGCCGCCGAGTACCGCACCGGCTGCGTACTTCTGCGTTGGCACGTCCCCGCCCATGATGCCGTCGACAGTGCTGGCAAGCGCCTGTGCCTGTGGCGCCGGTAATCGTTCGCTGCCGAACTCATAGGATTCGTTCAATGCGAAAATGACGAAAATAACGACGATCGGTCCAAGCCATGCACCGGCAAACTGACCGATCTGCTGCATTCGTGGTGTGGCGCCGACGAGGTAACCGGTCTTCAGGTCGAGCATCAGGTCAGTCGCTTGCGACATGGCAACGCACATCGCTGCACCGACCATGATGGCGGCAATGATTGAGTCAGCGCGGTCCAGGCCGAGCGCTTGGGTCACGACGATGAGCAAGGTGATGCCGACGAGCGTCATGCCGGACAACGGCGACCAGTTCGTGCGGCCGATAGCCTCAGACAAAATGATTCCGGCCATCCAGACCCAGAGCGTTCCGAGCAAAGCCATCGCGATGCCGCCACCGAGCCCTATGGCCTCAACTGACGATACGGCCATGATGCACATCAGAATTACTGCACCGAAAACCGCGAAATACAGCAGCTTGATCGGCATTTCCTCGTTCGCATGACTTGTGGCAACTTTGGCGGCTTTCTGCATCGAGCGAATCGCGCTGAGAATTAGCGGCGCAGCAAGAATGACACCGGTGATCGCACCACCGATCAACATGCCGATGCCCAACGGACGATAGAGCAGCAATCGCAATGACTCGGGCGCGCTGATCGCCTGACCGGCTTCGTCAAGTGGGAATGATCCTGTAGCCGCAAGCATCGGTGACAGGAACCAATAGGCAACGAAGCCGCCGATAATGAAGGCGACACCGCCACGGCCGGCAATAAAGCCTACGCCGATCGTCATTAGCGACAGATACCAGATTCCATTCATGAACTCGGGCAGGCCGATTAGATCGCCGAGAGGCCAGTTGTGGTAATCGAAATGTAATGTCGCGAAATGCACGGCCGCGCTCACCAACGCCGCGCCAAGCAATAGAATCGCTTTGCGAACTCCTGCGCCGGGAGACTTCAGGATTGTCGCAACAGCGACGCCACCCGGGTAGGTGAGCCGTTCAAAGTCAATCATGTGCTTGCGCAATGGAATGATGAAGGCGATACCGAGGAAGGCGCCAGCGATGCAACCAAAGGTCAGGATAACCGGATCGAATCGATCGCCATAACCGAGCAGGAAGATGGCTGGTACTGAAAACATCATGCCTGACGATGCGCCGTTTACGCCGCTCGCGATTGTCTGCACGATGTTGTTTTCGACCATGCTCTTGCGCCGCAATATGCCGCGCAATATGCCAAAGCCTAGAATCGCGGCCAGTTCTGAACCCTCAATTGAAAAGCCCAGAATCAGTGCGGCGTAGCCAATGGATACGGCGATAATGACGCCCAGGAACCAACCTACACTGACGGCGACCCAGGTTAATTCAGGATAAGGCGCAGTTTGGTTTTGTACGCTCAAGGATTACTCCCTCTTCTTATTTTTTCGAAGCCTACCACAGGCAACGGAGCACTTTGTCCGTTACCCGTCTTCAAGAACTCGTCTAGTCGCGGCGCCAGACCTCAACCGGGTCCCCGTTGACTCCTTCCTTTATGATGTCGCCGATCTTGCATGGGGCGATGCCTTCAGTCTCTTCGCAGGTTTTCAGCGCTTCCAGGCGGCCCTTATGAGACATTTGCCTGGCGCTCGGTTCGGCCTCACCGGCTTGAGGTGCTTCCCAAGTCGCATCGAAAGCCTTGTTGATCGCCTCAAGACTCTCAAAGACGTCAGTCTGACGAGCCACCGCCGCGCAATTCGACCGGTTCGAATTCACGATGACTTTGTCAGACTCTTCCTTAAGTGACACAAGCTGGTCGAGTGCAATCTCGCAATCTGCTTTGGTGAGAAACTGCAATTGGAACTCTTGTTCCTGACAAATGGACTTGCCAGCTGGTGCGACACATTCAGCCAAGGTAAGTACGAACACCTGTATCCACGCGATATCCATAATGTTGCTCCAGTTTCCTGAGTGGGCTTTTCAGAACAGGGCCATCATGATAACCGCTGCAGGTCGTGTTCAGGAAGAGCTGGCTGCTCGCCCTCCTCCCGATTTCTCAGAAATGGAATGATTGCCAGCGGAATCAGGACGAGGAGCGAGTCCACATAAAACACCATCGCGTAATCAATGCGCTCGGCGACGATTCCCTGCCAATAATTCGCCAGGCTAATGGCGAGATTACTCATCGCCATAAACGCGGTGAACTGCGTCGCCGCAACTGCCGGGTTCGTCATGCCCATGAAAATAGCGGCGTGCACCGCAAAAGCCATGCCGTAGGTCAATCCGTGCGCCATTATCACGCCGTACAGGAGCTGAATTGAGACAGCTTCCAGTCCAAGGTTCGAAATCTGCATCGCCAAAACCAAGGTCGGAATCGTTGTCAGGGCATAAAATAAGGCCAGCATATTCCTGATGCCGTATCTGTCCCCGAGCCATCCACCGATCAGGCAACCCACTCCGCCGCAAATCGTGTTGTATACGCTGATCTCGGCGATCTGGGTCTCGACAAGCCCAAAGTCGACCTGGATAGTGCCTAGCGTTGCATAACCCAGCGCCATGGCGCCTATGGGCGTAACTGAAAAGAGAAGCCCGATTTTCGGCCCGCTCCCCGATCTAAAAAAGCTGACGTAGAGCACATGGAGGAAGGACTTTAGCTCCCGGACGAACTTACCCAGCACATCGTTTTGGCGTTTAGCCACAGTCAGATCTGCATATGGGTCTTTGATAAAAATGATCACGAAAATCAGGTTCAACACCAACAGACAGCTGATGTACATCAGCGCGACGTCAAATCCCCAGAAACCGAATACAAATACAGCGCCACCGCCGCCCAGGGCAATGCCGAAATACTGCCCGCCAAACATGAAACCGTTACCACGACCCCGCTCTTCCTCTTTGAGCGTACTAACCGCCAACGAGTCAATTGCAACATCCTGGGTTGCACAGAAGAAATTGTTCAGGACAACCATAAGCAAGAGCATCTGAAAGTCGTCGACGAAATCCACGGCCGCCGTGATGAGCAGGGTCACTGTCATCATGGTCGTGCAGAAGATGATCCACGCTTTCCTGCCGCCGAAACGGTTTAGTTTTACAAGATCTATCAGAGGCGCCCAGACCCACTTGAACGCCCACGGCAAAAAGAGGGCGGCGACAAATGTGCCTATTTGCTCAAGGGACAGGCCTTGGGTTCGCATAAAGGCGACCATGGCCGTAGACGTAAATCCGTACGGAATACCCTCAGATATATAGAGCACCCCGAAGGTCAAAAAGCGACCCTTTCTGGTATTCAGCAGGTTTTTTGAGCGCATCTTGTTATTCTTGTCCACACTACTCGAAAAGTCGGCAACCCTAACACGACTGAGCCTATGTTGAGGAAGTCCACTATAGACATTGCGTCTGAAGTTGCCGTCAATACGTAAAACGACTCGAATTGAGGGAGAAGCAAATGGCCTATGGTTCCAGCGACATTCGAAATGTATGCCTGGTCGGACCAGGCAACTCCGGCAAGACGCAGCTTACAGAAGCGCTGCTGCATGCCGGCGGCACAATTAGTGAGTGTGGCTCCGTCGACCGTGGCAACACCGTGTCCGATTTTACTCCGCGCGAGAAAGAGCTCGGCCACTCACAGTTCTCCGCCGTCTGTCATCTGGACCACAAGGGCATACACGTCAATCTGATAGACAC
>JAOTYS010000436.1 GCA_029861795.1 Gammaproteobacteria bacterium
ACGCCATGGCCATAAACAACATCAATGTCAGGTCTGTCGACGAGTACCTGTCTAACCTTGGCGAGCGCACCGGGAAAGTAATAATCGTCAGCGTTGAGCCAAGCAACGATATCACCGGACGTATTGCCCCAGCCCTCTTGAACCGCAGCCGTCTGGCCTGCATCACTATGATGGTAAGCATAATGAATCATATGCCTGTATGGAGTGAGAATTTTCTGGGAACTGTCATCAGGACTCGCGTCAAGAACGGCGAGTTGAATGTCGACGTCCTGACATCGGATGCTTTCGAGGGCAGTTTGTAGATATTCGGCCTGGTTATAAACAGGAATGCTTATGCTGAAGATCAAGGGACCAGCCTCCCAAACTAAGCGCTGCCGTCTACCGTGAAGAGTATCGTCAGCGTAACGCAGAAAGGTTAACTGATCGAGGGGGCCACGTCGATCACCTTCATTTCAATTCGTACGTTGCTGAGCCTTTACCGTGCGAAGTTAGACATGCTTATACAATGGTGACAGCTCGTGTTTCATTTCTGAGCTGGATTGGCGTATATCAGATGCAATGGAGCCGCGGTGCGAAGAGCAATTCGTTTGGCGTCCTAGGGTTCGCTGATCGCGACATTGTTTGCCTCGAGCATCTGACTGAGTAGCTTCAAGAAGTGCGCCATGATGGTTGGTGTGACAGTCTTTCGGCAGATATGCTATCTCTAGTCAGAATGAAGTCGTAGTAAACCACACCATCGATTCAGTGATTCACGAAAACGCAGTAAGCACTCACGGGTATCACAAGTTGTGTGGAGACTTGGCGTTATGAACATGCGAGTGGGTCTACTATCACCTGTAGCGGTGTTTTCAAGCTTTTGGAAGTATCGAGACCTAATCTGGGAAATGGCTAAGCGCGAAATCGTCGGGCGTTACCGCGGCTCGGTGATGGGAATACTGTGGTCGTTCTTTAATCCCATTCTAATGCTGGTCGTTTACACGTTTGTTTTTAGCGTCATCTTCAAGGCTCGCTGGGGTATAGAAGACAATTCAAGTAAAGCGGAATTTGCGCTTATCCTGTTCGCTGGCCTCATTACCTTTAATCTGTTGTCGGAGTGTGTGAACCGAGCGCCAGGTTTAATTCTGAGCAACGTGAGTTATGTTAAAAGGGTTGTCTTTCCGCTCGAGATAATGCCCTGGATAAGCATGGGCGCTGCGCTTTTTCATGCCTGCGTGAGTGTCGCTGTTCTCCTTGGTTTCCTCGCAAGCGTGCAAGGCTTTGTTCCTTGGACTGCGTTTCTACTTCCCGTGGTATGGCTGCCCTTAGTGCTGCTCACGATGGGGCTGTGTTGGTTTCTGGCAGCAACAGGCGTTTACCTACGCGATGTGGGTCAGATTGTAGGAATTATCACAACGGCCATGCTCTTCATGAGTCCGATCTTTTACCCGATAACAGCTCTGCCGGAAGCGTATCGCCCATGGCTATATCTCAATCCGCTTACGTTTATTATCGAGCAGGCTCGAGATGTTGTGATTTGGGGAGAGCTGCCCGACTGGCGGGGTTTGGTGTTTTATTTCACCGTTAGCATGCTAGTGGCCTGGTTAGGTTTAGTCTGGTTTCAGAAAACGCGCAAAGGGTTTGCTGATGTCCTCTGATAATGTCATTCGCGTAAAAAACCTTGGTAAATGTTACCACGTATACCCTCAACCTGAGGATCGCCTGAAACAGCTGATCTGGCGAGGGAAAAAGCAATTTTACAGAGAGTTTTGGGCTCTGCGTGACATCTCATTCGAAGTCAAAAAAGGTGAAATGGTTGGAGTAGTCGGACGAAATGGCGCAGGTAAATCGACCCTACTGCAGATGGTTGCCGGCACACTAGCTCCGTCCAGCGGCCAGGTAGAAGTCAACGGGCGAACAGCTGCCTTGCTCGAGCTAGGAGCGGGGTTTAATGCTGAGTTCACTGGGCGCGAAAATGTCTACCTTAATGGCAGGATTCTCGGTCTCAGCCGCGAAGAGATTGATGCCCGCTACGACGATATCGTATCTTTTGCAGATATTGGAGAGTTTATTGATCAGCCAGTGAAAACGTATTCCAGCGGAATGTTTGTCAGGCTAGCATTTGCTGTACAGGCTAGCGTGGAACCGGACATCTTGCTGATCGACGAAGTACTTGCGGTCGGAGACATATTTTTCCGCCAGAAGTGTTACAGGCGAATTGAAAATCTACTAAGTCGTGGAGTTTCTATGTTATTTGTATCGCATGCGATGGCAGATATACAACAGTATTGCGCGCGCGCAATACTCATTCATGGAGGACAGATGCTGTTTCAGGGCTCAGCTATCGAGGCGGTAAGACAATACTTTCTATTTGAACAGGAAGCTCGAATTTCGACGCCATGCGAGGATCGAGGGGAAGTGGCGGTAAGGCAACACCCTCATGCGGAAACGAAAACTGAGTTCTTTTGGCCACCTGATAATGCCTTTCTGAATATCTCTCACGCGCGCCAGATCTCGAATGACTGGGCCCGGTGCACAGCTGTTGCAATATGCAATAGTGAAAGTCAGCCGGCACAAATTTTTCGGCAAGGCGAAACAGTCGTGATTTTTTCAGAGTTCGCAACTCTCCAGCCTAGTGAGGTGCCAATCGGTGGAGTCGAAATATTTAATGATAGGGGTATCTTGGTGCATGGCAAACACTCCATGCAGTGTGGCTCCACTGTACCCATGTTTATCGACGAAGGGAGTGCGATTCGATTCAGGATGGACATAGTGTTAGACATCGCTGTGGGCGAGTATTCGTTCGAAATTGGGTTGGCGACAATTAGGCGCAGAGACTATGAACATAGGGCATTGGTTTCCAATGAAGAGCTTCACGAGCGGATAACAAGGGTTTGTCATGTACCTCATGTTGGTCAGTTTGTTGTAACTTTGGGCCCCAACCAGAAGGAGGGCGGACTTCGATTTCATGGACTTGTAAATCTACCGGGAGAGTGTCAGATCAGTGTTGGCACGTCGAATAAGATTAAGGAGTGAAAGTTTTTCCGAGAGCAAGGCGGTGTAACAGATCGGTGACGAAAGAACGAAGCTGATCGTGCGATGCCGATCTTAAGACGGACTTAGCGTATCAGCCGATGCGTCAATTATACACTATACCATGAGTTCAAGTGCTGGGATGAAGACTAAGGCCAACATAAACCGACAGATTTTGGAGTTGATAGATAGTGATATGCTGAAGACCCAGGTAGCGCGTAGGGTGTTCTCTGAAAGGGGTGGATATGCGTTCGACCCTAATATCATTCCCATACTTGATGTCATGGGAAGAAAAGCGCAGTCCGGGTTACCATTTTGGGAGTTACGCTGTGCCGTGCGCTGGCTCACACAGCGTCTCCGCGCAAAGAGATACCTTGAAATTGGAGTCCGAACAGGGTGGAGCCTTTTGCAAGCTGCAGGTGAGCGACCGAGTATTGATATCATGGGCTTTGAACTCTGGGTTGAGAATTATGCCGGTACCGCAAACGGGAGTCCGTCGGAAATCAGGCAGAGACTGTTGAGTACGGGTCATAAAGGGACCGTTAATTTTGTATCGGGTGATTCACATTCGACTTTACCAGCATTTATCAGTGGTCTTGCAGCGTCCGAGAGGACGAAAGACGGTATCTTCGACGTGATCGTTGTTGATGGGGATCATTCCGCTACGGGGGCACAGCAAGATCTTGAGCTTTGTGCTCCTTTGGTAAAATCCGGTGGTGCGCTTGCCTTCGACGACCTGGTTCACGAACAACACCCTGATCTGATCGCAGTATGGCGTGAATTTCAACAGACGCACCCCTCATTTCTTTGTGTCGAAAATCTCCGAGATTATCCTGGGACCGGTTTGGCGTTCCGCCTTCCACTTCCTTCTTTCCTGTCTAAGCGTATAGATGCCACTGAGGCGAAAACGTCTAGTATCAAGTCTTCCTCTATCGCTCGCGACGCTATTCGAAGGAAGGCAGAAGATATCGGATATTTGCAGAATCGACAGACTCAGAGGCCGGTGGACGATAAAGAAAAGGATATCGCCCGTCTCTCACAGGACCTTGAGCAGGTGAAGACCGACCGCACAGCGAAGGATGACACCATCGCCCGTCTCTCACAGGACCTTGAGCAGGTGAAGACCGACCGCACA
>JAOTYS010000435.1 GCA_029861795.1 Gammaproteobacteria bacterium
GTGGATCGAGGTCGAGACTGACGGAGTAAAGCAGCTTTCCGCCTATCCGAACTTGGCACGTTTTGTAGATCGAATAAGAGAACGCCCCGCCATCCAGCGGATGCTAAAGGCTCACGGGATCGCATGCACCCCTGTCTCATAGGCAAGAGCGGTTCTCAGTTTAGTAACGGCGGATCTCGTCCTCACTAAGTAAAGACGCATATCCCTACGGGATTAGGTCCTTCGAGCATGCCTCGAGATGACATTCGCTACGCTAATTCACTGGTCTGATATTCAGCTTTCTCGAGCCAATCTGGATTGATTTCGATGCCCCACCCGGGGCCTTCAGGAATCTGTACCTTACCATCACGCGCAATTGGAAGTTCTGAGTAGACACCGTATTGCCAAGGGTAATAATCCTCCTGCTCTATGGAAAACTCCACATACGGACCAGCGTTTTGTATGGCACCCATCAGATGCAAGGTAAAGATCGTGACCAATGACAGATTGGCGGCGTGTGGTGTGCAAGGCAGTCCAGCGTCTCCAGCCATCTTTACCACGCGTAGGGTACGTTCAATACCCCCCATGTAGCAGACGTCAGGCTGTACCACATCGACGACGCGTGCATCAATCATGTAACGCCATAAGGCCAAGTTGTTGTCTTGTTCGCCGCCGGTCACATCGATCGGCAATGCATCGGTTACTCGTTTGGTCCAGTTTGGCTTCCAATACGGACAAGGTTCTTCATAGTGGCAAATGCCATTGTCCATCAAAATTCTACCTACGTCGATGGCAGTGTCGGGCTGATAACAGCTATTGGCGTCAACGAGTAACACCACCTCGTCACCCAATTCTTTGCGTATTGTTGGGATGATCTTTTGTGTGCGACCGGGCCACTCATCCTGGTTTCGACCGCACTCTGCGCCGACGCGAAACTTGAAGGCATCGTACCCATGCGTATCACGTAAACGTAGGAAGCGATCTGCTTCGTCTTCCGGTGTGATGTCACGTCTCATGCTTGATGCATAGACCCGTAACGCCCGGGGCGTCCCCCCCAGCAGTTCGCACACGGTTTTCCCTTGTAATTTCCCATGCATATCCCAGATAGCCGTATCAAGGCCCCCTAGGGCACGACACATATATGACCCTGGAAACTTGTGCTCTTTTTCGTAAATCCAGTCGAGCAGATCTCCAAGCTTGCTAAGGTCAGAGATATCTTGGCCCAGTGCGTGCACCGCAACTTGACGGTGCAGTACTAGCGCGGAAACATCGGAATGGTAAGTGGAAACTTGTCCCCAACCTCGAGCGCCGTCATCGCTGGTAAGACGGACCAAGCCGACATCCTTGGTGGAAAAGGTCTCTATGCGCTTTATCTTCACGGATTCTCTGTATCCGAGTAGGCTTAATAACGCGTTGATTTTCAGTCAAAAAACGATCACATTTCTAAGCGCTTTGTCTGCCTTTACTTCCGTAATCGCCTCGTTGATTTGTTCTAATGGATAACGATTGGTGATTAGCTCGTCGAGCTTCAAACGACCCTGCTGATAGAGGTAGATCAATCTCGGTATGTCAACGCGCAGACGAGTAGAGCCCATCTTGGTACCCATAATACGTTGACCGTTGTTGGCAATTTCCGTTGGATCAATGTCAGGGTTGTCCCCTGGCGGCGGCATGCCCACCAGAACCAAAGTGCCGCTGCGGGAGAGGATATCAATCCCCTGTTCAATCGCCCTGGGACTGCCGGCAGTCATGAACACGAAGTCGAAACCACGGCCGTCCGTCAGTTCAAGACTAGCTTGTTTGGCATCGACCTCGCGTGCATTGATGGTATGAGTTGCTCCAAAGATTGTGGCATTCCTCAGTTTTTCGTCAATCAAATCGATGGCCGCGATGGGAAAGGCCCCGGACATCGCGGCGCCCTGTACTGAGTTCAGACCAACGCCACCGCAACCGATAACGGCCACATTGTTTCCCGCTGTCACCTTTGCTGCATTGGTTACTGCGCCCAGGCCAGTAATCACTCCGCACGACAGCAAGCACGCACTGTCAAGCGGAATATCGCTCGGTATTGCAACGACTTGTGATTGGTCGACCACCACATATTCTGCAAAAGCGCCCGTCCGTAGGCCTGCCTTGATATCGGTGCCGCTAGGTCCGTGAAGCCTAGTTTCACGATCGAGAGGAAATTTTGTGTCATAAAGATAGGGTTGGCCGCTTTCACATATGCGGCAGTGACCGCAGGAGCGGATCAGGGTCACAATAACGTGGTCGCCCACTTTGGCATTGTTGACCCCCGCACCTATTTGTTCCACTACACCCGAGGCCTCATGACCGAAGATCATTGGCAGATCCCCGCCCCAGACACCACTGATGTAGATGATATCTGAATGGCAAATAGCACAAGCAGACAGTTTCACTCGGATCTCACCTGCCTGCGGGGGATCGATGCCGATCTCCTCAATCACCAGAGGTTGGTCAAATATGTGGCATACGGCCGCTTTCATTCCTCGCGCTCCTTTGTTAAAGATAGCAGTGGATGTTACCAATGGTGCGAATCGTAGCACACGATCAAAACGTGGCTAGATTGTTCGGTCGGCTGAAGTACTGACCAACGCTGGTGCGCGAGTCCTCTGGGTTTGTCTACTAGATTCGATATTATTAAGAAGCCGATCTCTGTGATTTGGACAAGACTACTCGTTAATAAGACCGCAGTTATTACCGGCGCAGGATCACAACGAGGCATTGGCCGGGCCACGGCAAAACTTTTTGCTGCGCATGGCGCACGTATCGCCGCTGTAGACATTGATGGGGAGGCGGTGTTGGATGTCGCCACCGAGCTTGGCGCGCAGCACCGAGCCTGGTGCTGTGATGTCTCTGATCCGGCCGAGTGCAATGAGACCGTAGCGCAAATCGTAGACGACTTTCAGGGAATCGACATTATGGTGAACAGCGCGGGTGTGGTCTTTGGAACCCCTATTCTGGAGATTACCCAGAGGGAGTATGACACAGTGCTGGATAACAACCTGCGGGGCAGTTTCCTCATGTCACAAGCGGTAATACCGCATATGAGGACGAAATCAGCCGGCAGCATCATCTGCATTTCGTCCATTGCCGGTGAGACCGGAGGTGGTGTGTTTGGCAGTTCTCATTATGCAGCCGCTAAATCTGGAATATTTGGACTCGTCAAGGCACTTGCTAGGGAGCTTGCACCGGATGGTATACGCGCCAATGCAGTGGCGCCGGGGCCTGTCGACAATGATTTTACCAAAGGCTCTATGACGCAGGAGATCAAAGATGAAATAGCCAAGAAGATTCCACTCGGGCGTTTAGCCACACCCGACGACATTGCCAATGTGTGTTTGTTCCTCGCCTCTGATCTCTCCAGCTATGTCACTGGCACAGTTTTCGACGTGAACGGTGGATTATTGATGCATTAACACGGAATCTAGCTGACACATCCGTTGGCGACTATTCAAGAAGTTTCAACAGATGGTCATGCCCATTGTGCTTGGCCAACATCAGCGCAGTATTTCCGTTGGAATCCTTCAGCCTCACTTGGGCGTCATGCGCTAGCAACAGACGAGTGATCTCGACGTTCCCGAAGGTTGCGGCCAAATGTAAGGCAGTCAATCCGTCGTGATCTTGTGCATTGACTGCTACGCTCGTAAGCCCAAGCAGTTGTTTTACTAGCGGCATGTCGCCACGCTCTGTTGCTCGCATTAACGGTGTCCAACCGAGCATGTCACGGACGTTGGTGTCAGCATTGTTCTCCACCAGCAGTTCTACGAGATGTGTGTGGCCCTTCAATACCGCAATCATCAATGCACTCCATCCCTTCGCGGCCTGCAGATTCACTTCAGCACCCTTATCGATCAAAACTCCAGCAGCTTCTCCTTGCCCATACTGCGCCGCGTACATGAGTGCGGTTCCTCCGGCATGATTGCGTTGATTCACTTTCGCACCCGACGCGATGAGACGATTCATTAGCGGTATTTCCCCCTTCGCCGCTGCAACCATTAGTGCTGTCTTTCCCTTATCGCTTCCGGTATCGACATCGGGAATTGTTTCAATGAGCCGATCCAATGCTTGGATATCAGAGTACTGAATCGCCTCGTGCCAGGCTTCTTGGTCTGACCGCGCTGTCGCAAAAAGACTCACCGCCAAT
>JAOTYS010000437.1 GCA_029861795.1 Gammaproteobacteria bacterium
ATCCGTGTATCTATCGGTAATTGCATCCTGCATTACCCTACTACGATACATCCGTGTATCTATCGGTAATTGCATCCTGCATTACCCTACTACGATACATCCGTGTATCTATCGGTAATTGCATCCTGCATTACCCTACTACGATACATCCGTGTATCTATCCCGGCGCGACTCTAGCTCGGCAATTGCTCCCTGCATTGCTCTACCTCGTGCTTCCCTGCAGTCGTCCTGCACACCCCTCAAGAGGGTACCGAGGTCCTTGCAGTCGTTTGCGGGAATGACGCCCTCTTGTCTCGAAGGTGTACCAACAGAGACGTAACGTTTGTAGGTTCGCCTTCAGGCGAACAATTCAGCTACATCGTGCTTCCCTGCAGTCGTCCTGCACACCCCTCAAGGGGGTACCGAGGTCCTTGCAGTCGTTTGCGGGAATGACGCCCTCTTGTCTCGAAGGTGTACCAACAGAGACGTAACGTTTGTAGGTTCGCCTTCAGGCGAACAATTCAGCAACCAAGAAATCTAGGTCGATGCCTTAACCGCTAGCCGCTTCCTTAACCTGCGTTCGGTTGGAGCCGTATCGGTCATTGAAGGCAGGGGCAACTTCTTCGGCGAAACGCTTAATCCATAGACGTCTCACCTGACCAGGAACACCGGCGGTACAGGTATGGATAAAGATATGGTTGAAACCCGCATCAATCACCTTGCGCGCTTTCTCGATCACGGTTTCCGGTGAGCCTACTAATTGTTCCTCGGCCCACGGTGGAATGTTTTCCGGATCGACTCGGGTTTTCATGCCTTCCCACACCCTGCGCCAGTTGCTATAGGTCTCGAGCAGACGAAAGTGGTCACCGTCCACTTCATAATGGTCAATCTGGGCTTTCATAAAGGCGGGGATGTACTTTTTGGCTTGATCGACCGCTTGCTCGTCGGTGTCCTCAATGATGCAGTTGAGCATAATTGGGCTTAGACACTTGTTGACATCGACACCATTTGCAGCGGCAGTTTCTTTCCAGGCATGAAGGGTTTTTGCTGTGCCATCAAAGTTCCCAAAAAGTGTGCTCATTATGGGGATCTTAAGACCCGCCATAATGGCACCACTTTCAGGGCTCGCTCCCACTGCGCCATAGAAGTGGATGCCTTCGGTAGAGACCTTGGGGCGTACCCTAGTTTTCTTCGGGACACTGAGATACTTACCCTCGTAGCTAAAAGAGTCCTGCGTCAGTGCCTGCTGAACGATCTCCAAGGTCTCCTTGAAGCGATCGCGGGTTTCATCCATGTTAGGCATGCCGAAACGTTCGTACTCCAATATGGCCGTACCGCGTCCAACGCCCAGGTGCAAAGGCTTGTTGGTAAGGAGTCGGAGCTGCGCGATGTCTTCCGCGAGTCGCAGTGGATTCCACCAGGGTATGACCAACACGCAGGTTCCGAGTGCGATCTGAGGATAGCGTCCAGCGATGTATGCGAGTAGCTGCAGGGGATTGGGGGTCGGGAAATAATCGGAGAAATGGTGCTCGATCATCCAGGCGATGCTGTACCCGCAATCGATACCGTGCTTCACATCGGCAAACAGTTCACGGTACATGTCGGCATCGGAGCTTCCTTCCGCGCCCGCGGCTGTGATCACGAACCCGAAATCTGCTTGCTGCTGTGTAGTCATGGCAAATGACCCCTTAGTGATTGGTAAGACATCAGTAGTGGAATCGTTAATGGAATAATAGTTAGACCAATGGCCCTTTGTCAATAAGTGAGGCACTTGCTGGCGATAACAGTCGCTCAGTGCACCTATCTAATACCCAAGTGCACCGTTGTCAAACTAAAGTTAACGACTCTTGCGCCCGCGCAGAAACGCACGCAATTCTAGACGCGTGTCCTCGATGTGCTCGGCCATTTCTGTCGATGCGAGCTCACCGTCTTGGTCCCGAATCGCTGCCAGGATTACGTCATGATGGGCGTTCGCATCTGTGCGCAAGCGATTGAATATCGCACCGACCGGGAGAAACATGGCTGTCCTAATTTCC
This sequence comes from Gammaproteobacteria bacterium, assembly GCA_029861795.1. Next base: position 2,016 of record JAOTYS010000437.1, read on the forward strand.
TCGACAGCCTCCACCAGGTATGGATTCTTTGCGGCCAGTGCGATACCGATGTGGAAGTCGGCATCGGCGGCGTTGAATTGAGAAATTGACTCGGTGTGATCGCGACCACGACTTTCGATGAAACTCTCCATACGTTGCAATGCGTCGTCGAGCTGCCGCATGTCGGACTTGGTGCGACGTTCGGCTGCGAGCCGCGCCGTGCAACACTCAACCGCGAGCCGATAATCGAAAATGTCCGCCAACTCCTTCTGGTGTTTTTGCACCCGAGATCGCAGTTCTTGCGCCGAAGCCTTGTGTGGACCGCTCACGATTAGGCCACCGGTGGCGCCCCTTCGGATGGTCAACAGTCCTTCACCTTCCAACAAGCGTACCGCTTCGCGTACTGTGGTTCGTGAAACGCCTAATTGCCCGGCCAAATCTCTTTCGGGAGGGAGTTTTTCTCCGGGGAGATATCTACCCAGGTGAATCGCGCGGCGAATCTGGTCAACCACCAATTCGTATGCGGGGGCATGAGTGATAGGGACAATGGTGCCAACTGCTGTAGCTGAGGTTTTTTTTGGCGTCATGCTCGTCTGAACCAATGGACTGGTATGTTGACCATTAAACCTTTAGTATTATTCCATAACAAGAGCGATAGCTGTAAAACGGTTGCTAGATCATCATGAGGCTCGATTACAAGCGTGCGCCGACATGGATTATGGTATTGCATGCCCTCACAGAACGCAGTGGCTATCTCCGCAGCCCCATCGGGCGCTCGCGATGACAGCAATCTTGTGATCTTCATGAACTTTGTTTCTTAGGAGGTCGGATTGTCTGGGCAAGAGTCGGATCCGCTGGTTAAACACCCTGCACTGGGCTACAAGATCCGCAAGGGAGGTTGGGTTGATCAACAACTTTCGACTTATCGCTTGGCGGAACAGAAACTAGCAGAGGCTTGCTACGCAGAGGCCGAACGGCTCGGGCGTTACACCATTCGTGAAGCCCTAGAAGGCTACGAGCTCTATAGCGCCTGGATTGAGGAAATTCCGCAATATCTCAGGACCAAAGGTGTCACTGATGTCGTCATCGACTCCGAGCTGGCACGTATCGAACCGCTACTGCGCTGGCCCGACGGTCGTGATTTCGATCCAAAAGAGGGTTGGCAGCAATATCAAGACCTAATCCACCAATTCGCCCAAGCTTGTCGCGAGACCAATCGAGAAGCTGCTAATGAGCTCCTTGAGCGCGCGCGACAAACGTGGCGGGTTACCCATGATCGCGTGCATGACAAGATTTGCTTCTTGTTGACGTTAGCAGCGCGCGAGTTAGGCGAAAGTGAGATCGGTCCGCTGTGGGATTGTCTAATGGAAGAAATGTATCGCAGTTACGATCGTTACGATGTTGATCACACGCCGTGGGAACAATCGGCAGAACTGCTCATGCATATTATGGCCGAGGCGCTTCGAGGTCACCTATCGGGCCCTGGGCGGCGTGGGGATATCGAGTTTGTAGATGAAGGTCACCGCATCGGTTTTCGCTTCGATCCATGTGGCAGCGGTGGACGCACTTACCGTGCGGATCTGGATGAGGGCATCGGACCACGAATGTTGCCGCCTTATGACTTCGGCGTGACTCAAGAACCTCATGATTGGGCTTGGAATGAAAAGGGGATCTGTTATTACTGTGCCCATTGTTGTCAGTTGATGGAGCGCATCCCCATCAAGAAGTATGGTTACCCCGCGCGCGTCACTGAACCACCGAAGTGGCCTGATGCGGAAACCGGAACCAAGTGCACCTGGTGGGTTTACCGAGATCCACGGGATGTGCCGGAAGAGATTTATCGACGTGTGGGCGCGACCAAACCGAGCGAAATCGGAGGAACTGCTACCCGTGCACGCGAGCAGGGTAAAATCACGGAGTCGTGATGATCCTTTAGCAATATAAGGCCTACTATCCCGGAGTCGGTGGGTCTAGACACAACTTGTATAAGGGAGGAGAGCTCAAGCCATGGCCAAGACCCTAAGCTTGGACGAATTGCGTGAACTGTTCGATCGCGGCGAGCTCGATACTGTCGTGTGTGCGATGCCCGACCTGTGGGGGCGACTAGTCGGTAAACGCGTTCGGGCGAAAACGTTCTTTGACG
>JAOTYS010000438.1 GCA_029861795.1 Gammaproteobacteria bacterium
GGGCTTATGGACTAAACAACCTCTGTTTGAAACAAGAGGGTATACGCTGGTTATAACGTCAACAACATCAAATAAGTTGACACATCAATCGAGTCGCGTTGAGACTAGCCATTTGGGTCGGTGCTGACCTAGAAGCAACAACGCCGGGGGGTAATTCAATGAACAATGTGTTGCAGGCCCGGGTGGACACCGGGGCCACCCAACCTGTCGATAACTGGGGTGTTAACTCGGAGTATGGACGCCTGAGCGATGTCTTGCTGGGACCGCCAGATAACTTTCACTGGTTGCCCACCAGTTCGATCTCTAAGGCCACGCTAAGACGCGGACACAAGTTCGATAAGCAGTTGGCGATGCGACAGCACCGCGAGATGGTTCAAGCGTATGAGGATGCTGGGGTGCAGGTGCACTTTTTGGAACCAGACGAGAATTTGCCTTACCAAGTGTATGCCAGGGACTCGAGCTTCATGACACCGTATGGCGCGGTTGTGACGCAAATGGCCCAATGGTGGCGACGCGGTGAATATGCACCGGTACTGCGTTTCTACCAACAAGCGAGAATCCCTATTTTCGACATGGTAACCGCAGGCTCTTTTGAAGGAGGAGACTTCGACGTGATCGAACCCGGTTGCGTGTTGATCGGCTACTGTGGCGAACGCACCCAGGAGCAGTCTGCGCGACAAGTCGGTAACTGGTTTGAACAAGAGGGTTGGGAAGTAAAGCTGATCGATATCGCCGAGCACTACGTACACATCGATCTTATGGTATGTATGTTGGCGGAGAAGCTAGCGGCGGTGTGTATAGAAACGACCGATCCTGAGATCGTGAAGTGGCTCGAATCCAAGAGTATCGAAGTTGTTCCAGTAAGTTTTCAGGACACCATGGAACTCGGTTGCAATGTTATGGCATTGGGTGAAGATAGGATTCTTTCCACCGCGAGAAACAAAGACCTCAATGCAAAGCTACGCGCTAGAGGATTTGAAGTTTATGACCCCGATGTGAGTATGTTTACTATGGGCGGTGGCGGTGTGCACTGCATGGCCCAACCGCTGAGACGAAATCCTGCATAGCAAATGGAGCTATCCCGGGCGATGACATACAGCCTGGATCTTGTTGCCATCAAGGTCTACCCGGCTGCCCCTCGTCTGTACCGCCCCTAGCAAGCGCTAGCCGATAAAAAACCCGTCCACCGCTTGGCAGCTGGGAGCGAGAAACGCTACATGGGTGCCATTTCCGACTGACGCGCTATTGCCGTCGTATGGCAGACAGATCCAAAAGACGCCTTCGGTTCCCACCCATATCCTGCAAATCCATTCCCGGAGTGGCTACGCTGGTACCCCAAAGCGCCCAACACGTCATCGTAAAACTCTGTGGCCCGGTCGATTCGCCTGACTCCCAAGGTGATGTGACTGATCATCTACCTGCTCCATTCGCAGCCTGTTGGAGCTTACTCTTCCACGTGCCTGGTCGTGACCAAGAACTCTGTGTGCCCCTCTGATGTCAGTACTCGTACAAAACTGATCACATACTCACTGGGCTCATCTTTGGCGATAACTACTTGCCTGACAAGTTTCTCAGGCGTAAACGAATGCACGACTGTGCGACAACTGGGGTGATGTCCTAATGTACTGTAACCGGCGCGTGGATCTTGCTGCTCAAATATTTGCGAGATCTGGTCGACGGCGCCGAACTCAGTGCAGAATTTCGACTGTTGCGCCACAACCGGCTGACCTATGGTGTAATGCCACTCTGTCTGTGCGAGACCGACCGTAGCGATTATGCCACCAACGAACATAAGCGCGAAACTAATAAACTTAACCATGGCCATTTCGACCTCGAAGCACCAACTCGTAGTGATTGCCGAGTCGTGCATCGCCTTGTTCGTGTATGGTGATGAGCGTCCACTGCACCAGATCTTTTAGCACCGTGCCCAACGCATTGTCGAAGGCCTCGATGATCGGTGCCATTCCTGACTGATCGACTCGCACTACGCGCTCAAAACTACGGGATGCTATGATGAGCTGACGCGGTTGCCTCACGATTTTCACGTTGATTCTAACCCTTACGATCGGTGTGTCTGCACCCCCGAAGTACTCAGCCTGAAATTCCCGCAGCTCCGTTTTCAAGCTGTAGTCAGAGCGCAATCCGATAGCCTCACGCCCGACCGACACGATCTTTCCGGTATTCTCGAAACTTTCAATCAACAAGGTCTGCAGCATCTTCGGCGCGCGCTCGGTCCAGCGGACCCCGCCAAAGTACTTGACCTCGGTAGGCTTTGGCTTAAGCACGATTCTGCTCGCGTCCAAGCCACCAAAAGCCAGGGATTCTTCGATTGCAAGCTGCGAGGCGACCTCCGGCAGACCATCTGGATATGTGCTCTTGGGAGTGAGGGTGTACAAATTGGGTGGTGGTCCGGATCCACCCAGAACGTTTCCGACACAACCGGCGCACAACAGCGTCGCAAGCACGCTGCTACACATAAGTACGCGTCTCAACACCAGCATCGCTGGCACATTCACTGTCAATAGTCGACCCAACTTAAAACGGTGAGATAAAACTATAGGTAGCATTTTGTATTTTTTTACTCCGGCGTAAAATCACCTTCGCTGTCCCGAAAGAACGCCCTAGCCCCATCAGACTCGAACCGATCTAACACTCGACTCAAACTCGCAACCAGCAGACGGGTCTCGGCGACAAAGCGAGTGAATTCGTTCAGACCGTCCAACGCGACTTCACCCAGTGTATCCTTGTTCTTCTCGAGAATTGAACTGGCGTTATTAGCCAGACGATTAAAAGATTGTGCGGTCTGTCGAACATCGGCAATGAGCGGCCTGAGGTCTTGCTCAACCATGCCTTCAGCATTACCCAACACAACTCGAACGTCGGAGAAGGCACCTTGGGTTTCGTCCAACACCAAATTCGCCTTAACGGCCAATTCGTTTAACAATGCCGTGGTCGATGCAATTTCGGCGCTAGCATGGTCGAAATTATCGACGATACGTTCCAAATTTTCGCGGCGAGAGGCGAGTGAATTTGTCAGCGCACCCAAATCAGACAACATGCCCACAATCAACACCTGATTCTCGTCGCTAAACAATAGGGTGATCTGCTCCACCAAGAGAGTGGCTCGATTGATGAGCTCTGGTGCACCCTGGACCAATCTTTCTATCTGCGATGGCCGTGACGCTATCACCGCCACCCCCCCTTCCGACGGCGGTGCAAGAGGAGGGCTGCCCGCGGTGGCGCCCTCGATGTCCACAAACGAAACCCCGGTAATGCCTTGAAGCCGCAACGATGCACTGTCCCCTTCCCTGATCGGCACACGGCTATCGATCTCTACCCGAACCCGTGCTTGGGTGGGATCCTCCGGGTCAATTCGAATATTGACCACAGATCCTACTTTCAGACCGCGATACCGCACATCACCACCGATACCTAAGCCGGAGACCGATTTCTCGAAATAGATATCATAAAGAACGAACTCGCGATCAATGTCTACTTTCGCGAGCCAGATCACGAAGCCAAACAAGGCAAGAACGGCGAGTATGACAAAGGAGCCGATCAAAAGATGACTTGCTCGGGTTTCCATACTAATTCCTCTGTTCGCGGTTAGCGCGCAATGCCATTCGCGCTCGTGGGCCGTGGAAATAAGACTGCACCCAGGGATGATCAAACGCCATCACTTCTTCCATGGAGCCGACCACCAATACACGTTTCTCCGCTAGTACGGCAATGCGTTGACATACTGCGAACAAGGTGTCCAAGTCGTGAGTCACCAGAAAAACAGTTAATCCCAAACTTCGATGCAGTCGTATGATTAGCTGATCCAATGCCGTTGCCCCAATTGGATCAAGCCCCGCTGTGGGCTCGTCCAGGAACACAATCTCAGGATCCATTACCAGCGCTCGGGCGAGACCGGCGCGCTTGCGCATCCCTCCGGACAATTGTGCTGGAAACTTAGTACCAGCGTCTGGCGACAATCCAACCATACTTATCTTGAGAGACGCGATCTCATCCATGAGTGGTTGACGCAACTTCAAATGTTCCCGCAATGGAACTTGCACATTCTGCCCCACCGTGAGCGAACTGAATAGTGCACCATCTTGAAACAACACGCCCCAGCGGTGTTCAAGCGACCT
>JAOTYS010000439.1 GCA_029861795.1 Gammaproteobacteria bacterium
GCCACCGAAGCAACGGCCATGAACCACCAATGCCAATTCCCCGCAATTCCATTTTGACGAACAAGGCCTGTTACGAATAGCGGAGTATCGGAGGCAAAGGATGTGGCAATAAGTGAAGTTCCGGCAAGCCACCATGGAAGTTGACGGCCGGAAAGGAAGAAGTCCTCAACGCCAGACTCAGCTCGCTTCTTGAAAGCAAGACCGATCAGTGTGATTAACACACAATAAGCTCCAACAATAATCCAATCCCAAAGTTCCATCAAGAACTAAGCCCTCATCGACCTTAGTCTTCTAAAGCTTTCTTCCGCTCGCGCTTGAAGTGCCTTGCTCTTGCCAACGGCTTCATGAAAGCGTTCCAAAATCTCCAAATGACGATCATGAAATTCACAAACGAGCAATAAATCGCATCCTGCCGTGAAGGCTTCGATGCACGCGTCGGGAAGGTCGGCATGACTCGTCGAGCCTACCATTCCCAAATCATCGGTGGTTATCAGACCTCGGTAGTCCAGGTCCTGCCTGAGAAGGTCGTGAAGAATAATCCGAGAAAATGTGGCGGGCTTTTGGGGATCCAGGGCGGGATACATCACATGCGCCGTCATGATAACGGTCAGGTCATCCTGAACAAGATTAGCAAAGGGCGCGATCTCAACGTCACGCAGTCGCTTTTCATGATGTTTAACGGTTGGAAGGGTGAGGTGTGAATCTTGAGAAGTATCTCCGTGGCCCGGAAAATGTTTTCCACACGCAAGTACACCAGTGGACTGAAGTCCATGAATGAAGCGCCGTCCGATTTCTATGACATCTTGGGGATTATTTCCAAAAGACCGTACTCCAATGATGGGGTTGTCGGGATTGGAGTTCACATCGAGTATAGGCGCATAGTCGATTGTAAATCCGAGCGAAGCAAGCTCTCTGCCCATTCGGATCCCAATTTCTTCCGCCGATTCAACGTTCACTTTTGCCGCGGGTGGATAGGTTCCAAACGCCGGGGGTTTTAATCGCTGAAAATTTCCGCCTTCTTGGTCCACCGCAATAATTAACGAATGATCTTCTCGAATTTTTCGAACCTGTTCATTGAGTCTCTTCACCTGGTCAGGTGAATCGATATTTCGGGCAAAGAGACAGACTCCCCCTACATCCCATTTTTTTGCTATGGACGTGAGCAGATGTGAGGGCGACTCTAGTCCCTCAAATCCAAAAACAAAAAAAGCACCGATCTCTTTCATTCCCTGTCCGCTATGCAAGTATGCCAGTCTTTAAACAGGCTTTCTAAGTTTAGTCGAAACCAACACGCTCCATTCGGCCGCAAGTCTTCTTTCTTCTCATAAAACTAATCAATCCGCTTAATCGCTAAAAAGAGTTAACTTGACGCGAGAACTCCGCAAAGTGGCGAGACGACACGGTTGGAAGGTAGAGGGATAGGAAATCTCATCTCGCTGCATCACAACAACCCGCGCCAGATTCGACCTGGATTATCACCGCCTTCGCGGCGCGCCGACCAACAATTCCAAAAGCCGACGATTAAAAACCCTGGGTCGAATGTCTCTTGAGTATGTGAACTCCTCCTGTTTAGCAAGCAAAAGTTCCGACATTCAGAATTAAGACGCGTAAGTATGTTCGGTTTCTAAATGGATAAGCGATCTCCGGACCCACAATGTATGCGCACACCTCGGATCCTCTTTGGGTCGCTGGACTCTAGGGCCTCACAAGAGAGCAGGTTTTTCCGAGGCGGATATCTTTATCTGAATTAGGCTAACTTGCTGAACTCGGTGACTGCTGTACTATACAAAAATGCCCTGCAAACGATTGTATTCAGTACTGTGCGTGAGCATCGCCGATGCCGTTCGAACATTCTTGTTGGCTAGTGCCACCGACGCTTTACCATGGCCCGACCGGCCGACCAATGTCATCAACTATTTGGTTTTTGGTGTCTTCGGTTCCTTCACCCAATGTACATAGGCTCTCGCACCTTGGATCAGGACTGCCCGAAGTCTCTTATTCGCGACGAATCGGCTAATGCCAATGAGGTTCGTTTTGCCACCGCTGCTGTATTGTTTGGGGGTAAGATCTAGGTAGGCTGAAACCTCCCTACTCGTTTGAAACGCTTCGCCAGAGCCTAATATTACGTATAACAACACCGCACTGATCGGCGCCACGCCTTCAATGTTCAGTAGCCGTTTACAATACTCGTTGGCATTGACCAGTCGTTCGACCTGTTGTGTCAGAACCAGAATCTCTGGAACCCGGGCATGAAGCGTGGCAAACCCTTTGGGTAGGGCGATACCAAATTCCAACAACAATCCACGAATGTGGTTCGATAACGCGGTACGGTGCGTAGTGTCCTGCCCCTAAGGGTGCGCTTCACTTCGTTCTGCTGGACTCGCCCGAGATCGAGGCGGCTAAGCAGGCTCACGGGGTCCTGGAGCCCGTTACGATCTACATCGAGAAAAGTTGAAACAAGATTGCGGTGAATCCCAACGACCTATGCTCGTCTCACTGCCTCTCACATGACGCCTGCGGCACCGACGGTGACAAATGGCACAAGAGTGATAGCCACTGCGAAACCTCCTGATATAGAAATATTTGACTGGGTGGGTGATCCCGAATTTTCCTGGGATACTGAACTAATTTGTTTTCAACTTACTTTTTTTGCCAGCAAGATCAGCGTAGCGCCGCCTAATAATATTGGCATTGAATTTGCATCTTTTGCCCACCATTTTTCTTGTCCTTTATCTCCAGAAAGCCAGGTTAGGATCTGAATTATTATCACCAGCGGGTAGAGAAAAAATTGTTTCCATTTTATTTTATCTTTTACAACGCGCTCTATTTCAAATCCGCTGGACTCTAAAAAGTATCGAATCTGGGTATAAGTTAGCGGGGTAATATGGGCCATGGACCGATTGCCTTGATATTTATCCTGTATTAAATCTGGCGTAATCGCCTTTTCCCCGGACCCCCATAGTAGAAACCCGAGTCGTGCTTCAATGGACGTATAGTTGGGGATAGTCAGCAGAAGCCGACCCTCATCTGTTAGCACTCTGGAAAATTCACGTATTGCAAAAAATGGATTTTCAGTGTGCTCAGGCCCCTCTACAAAGGTCGCATAATCAAATTGATTATCTGCGAACGGAAATGGCTGCCCTAGATCTCCTTGAATGACCGATATCTCATCCATTGCGAAGTTTTCAGGTTCTAAATCGCAGGCAGTTACATCAAAACCATCTTTAAATAATCGGTAAGATAGCGCACCACTTCCCGCGGGAAAATCAAGCAATGATCCCCGAGGGAGTGTGTTCAAAATTTCCCCCAACACTGGATGAATTTCGACCCGAGAAAAACGTGGGAAGCGTTTCCCATATACGTCAATATATTTCATAAAAATTGCTCAATATATCTATCAGGATACACCGAGTATAGGAAGTGCAAAGCATACGGTATCTGATAGAAATCTCTCAATCGAGCAGTACAGTTGTGTGAAATTTGCTTTTGTGCGCCCGGAACCTGGCCAATACCAGACCTTGGCGCTCCAAATAACGTCCGACCCGTTGACTGATGTTTTCAATGAGCTGCGCTATCTCCTGTACTGTTGGTGGCTTGACATGGCGAAACGCAAAAGTTTTTTCGTTCGTAACGTAAACACCCATCGAGTAACAATATATGGGCCGCGCCTGCGCTCCTTGCACTTGCGGCATTATTGCCTACCTGCACGTCAAGTGAATATTGAGATTGAGCGCGCTGCCGAATCGCTGGATCAAGGTCACAGCACCCGTCTTGGCCGCGGTGCGGGTCATTCCCGCCTGATAAATCAAATGTGTCTCGATAGCCCGGTAGACGATGCCCAATACCTGCCCCATGATTTCGGGCCAGTTGGCGAAGAGAAACCGTAACTGGAAGGCAGATGAGATCGCTGACGCTGTGGTTTCATCGCTTCACGCCGAGTTTAACGCGTTCGATTCGCGTCGTCTTCGCGATCGTGAAGAATATAAACTCGACCCATCAGACCATCCGAGGGTCACAATTTCACGCCGATCCTGGCCGTGTAATCAACCCTGCTCAGGAAGAGCTGTGTCCCGGTCTGTTCCAGGTATTCATCCGTCGCCTTCTGGGAGCCGCGCCACCGGCCGTAGTCATCGAC